>JAIQGI010000016.1 GCA_020072565.1 Terriglobia bacterium | reverse complement strand
TTTGTAATAACGCCCAGACTGATGTAATCCGTAATGCGGGAGCCGCTTGGAAGCTCAGCAACGGTACGTGCCATATGCGGTCCTCCTGTGAAAATTTACCACAGGATACCACACTTCGTTTGTTAAGTGAACAGTATTGGATTTAGCCCGGATTATTCATGAATGTGCGACCAAAATGCAGTTTCGGACACGGAAAAACGCTGACCGACGCCGACCGTCCGGTCCTGGTCGGCGTCCAATTTTTTTGCTTTTCATCCGCGTGCGGTTCTGCTTCATCAATAAATCCGGTTAGCTCAGTCTTCACACAATCTTCACATCTGGTCCGCCCTGAAATGTGAAAGATAAGACCAAATGTCCACGTCATGGGTGGGGCGCTGGAGGCTGCGCCCTCATCTTGGGTTTTTGTGCCGTATGACCTTCTCTTTTGCCTGCTCCGATTCCACAATGGTTGGATCTTTTGCGACAGACGGATGTTGCTGATGTCGATGAGTCTTGCAGGCCGGGCCATGGGCTGCTCGAAGAAGGCGCAGAAGATCGAGTTGCTCTCAATCAGAAGGCTGGAACCGGAGGAGATGGCCAAGAAGATGGATCAAGAGGCCCAGTTTAGCTGGGCTTCTGGCCGGGAAGATTTCCCTGAATCATACGGTTCAAATTTCCCCAATGCCGATCTGATCCATCAAAAACACTGCTGTGCAAGGCAGTTACGGCTTTCCTCTGCTGGAACGTTGATTGCATGATTTTGAGCAGGAGCCGTTGCCGCTATCTCCTCGGCACAGTGAGCGCTCATAGATTCACGGCGAACGCCGAAATGGAGGCGGATGAAATGCTACAAGGATCTTCTTCAAAGCGATGCGATGGAAGTCAGGTAACCGGCGGGAAAAAGCAGATGGTCGTATACGGCATTCTCGTCACGCTCATCGGACTCTTTTCCAGCCAGGGCTCTGCAACGGCGCAGACCCGTGATATCGATCTCGGGATTGGAATTTCCGATGGGAGGCTGCAGAGTTTCTATCTTGCCATTGGCGACCACTATGGAATACAGCCTCGGCTGGTGGTGGAGGTTAGGGATCGTTATAGATGCCCGGAGGAGGAACTGCCGGTCGTCTTTTTCCTCGCTGCGCGGGCCCATGTCGAGCCCGCGGCCATCCTCAGTCTCCGGATCCAGAGAATGTCCTGGCTCGACATAGCTTTCCACTACCGTCTCACCCCGGACATTTTCTTCGTTCCTGTAGGCCCGGGACGGATCGGGCCGCCTTACGGCAACGCCTATGGGTACTACAGGAAATACGGGCCAACCCGGGATTGGAAGAAGTTCCGGCTTAGCGATCACGAAGTCGTCGATCTCGTCAACCTCAGGTTCATGTCCGAACACTACAGGATGCCTCCGGAAACGGTAATTGCGATGCGCGGCCGCGAAAGCAGGTTCCTCGTCATTAACGATGAAATCAGGAAGGACAGGGACAAGGGCAAACCGGACAAAGAGGACCAGAAGGGCAAGGGCAGGGGCAAGAAAAAACGATAGTCCGGATTATTCACGAGTGCATGGCAAAAATGGATCTCTGGACGCCGAAAAACACCAACCGCCGCCGACAGTCTTGTGCGGAAACGGGCTCGGACCGAAACATCCCGAATGCGCTCAGCTTATCAGTCTAAAAACATGGGCTGAATCAGGGCTCAGCCTCGATTCTTGGCCCTGGTTTAGCTATTTCGAGACACCAGCACTCATGGCCGGCCTCGGAATCGAGCCCGGGGCGAGCTTGTCCCCTTCGGTCCCGTCTCGGAGTCACCGAGCGCCGCCATGAAGCGCTGCTTGATAAACACACAGTCAAGCGGTGGCTTGGCCGTCGGCGCCGATTCGTCCACCTTGGCCACCACCAACCATGGGCCGGGAGCGCCGCGGCTCTCGCGCAGCACCGCCTCCAGCGCCGCCAGGTCCCGGACGGTTGTGGTCTGCGCAATTCCCAGGGCGCGTGCGGCGCTTTCCAGATCAGCTGCACCGCTGGTAGGCGTTGCCTGCCCTCCGGTAGTGCCGTACTTCCCGTTGTCCATCACTACGATGAAGAGATTCGGCGGGGCACAGGCGCCGATGGTGGCCAGGCTGCCCAGGTTCATCAGCAGCGAACCATCGCCGTCCAGCGCCACCACCCGGCGATCGGGACGTGCCAGTGCCAAGCCCAGGGCGATCGAGGTTGTGAGCCCCATGCTGCCCCAGGTGTAGAGATTGAGCGGTCGGTCTCCGGCGGCGAACAGGTCGTAGGCGGGATGACCGAGGCTTACCACGACCGGTTCGTCCGTCAGCGTTTGCGAGAGGCATGCGGTCGCCTCAATTCGATTCATGGGCGCCCTCCCGGCACGGTAAGGGTCCGTGGCAGCAGGCAGGCCACGGGGAGGTGGGTATGGGATGCCAGTGAGGCGGCGGCACGAACTGTTTCTTCGGCCGTCCCATGGTGTTCGATCGCCATGTGCTGAATGCCGAAGGCGTCGAGAACGGGCACGACGGCGCGTCCCATCGGAACCTGGGCACAGTTCCACTCGTCAGGGCCTCCACGCATGCTGATGATGAACAGAACCGGGATCCGGTAGGCGACGAGCAAGGAGCCTAGGGCATTGAGCGTATTGCCAAGCCCGCTCGATTGCATCATCAGCGCCGGTCGGGTGCCGCCGAGGTAGAGCCCTGCCGCAATCCCGAGCGCCTCTTCCTCGCGTGTCGCAAGCGTCGCCCTCACATCCGGATAATCCCTCACGAGCACCTCCAGGATGCAGGAAAGCGGATTGTCCGGAACATAGACCACCTCACGGCAGCCGCTCGCGTGCAGGCCGGCACAGATTCCGCAGGCCCATGGTGGAGTGATCGGGGCGCCGGACGGCCCATTGTTTTCCGCTGATTCGTGCATATCGTAGATCCCGCGCACAAAAGGAAAGGGCCGGTATTTGGACTCCATGTCCGGAATGAGAGCCGCTTCTGTTGGTGCCGTGAACAGGTCCGCCCCGCGGACAGTGCCGGGAGCCGGTGCCGGGCCGATTCTACACTAAAAGTGGCCTCATCCGGCAACGCTGTCGCTGGAGGATCCTTGATAGCATCCGGAGGCGTTTTGAAAGGCTGCCTGCCTGTCGACCGCTCTGTCCATCGAAGACCGAATCTGCCATCAAAGCGGTGACCGCCGGCGGAACGTGCCCTTAGCCGTGATTACCTTCCCGGCTTCAATTTCTGTTCGAACCAGCCAGTGATTGTGTCGAGCAAGTCTTGGCCAACTGATGCCATACCAGGTTCTCCAGAATCAGCGCGGATGCATCGGTTTTTCCGGAAGCTTCGGTCGTGCCGGTCACTTTTACCTGGCCCCCGTCGATCGTGAACAGGAGCCTGGTGCCGGGTTCCTTCACCAGGCTGAAACTCTTTGGCTGTGCGCCTTGGTAGTCGGTCGCGGTCCTGAAGTTCAGTGAAGCACCTTCCAGGTTGAGCGTGGTGACGCTTTCAGCGCCTTCGGGATTTTTGATCGTGAATGTTTCGCTGCCGGTCATTTTGCCGCCCTTGAACATAACCAGTTTTCCGGAATCCAGACTCGTTTCCTGGGACTGACCGGCGACCATCAAACAGCCGGCCATGAGCATCAAAACCGACAGTGACGATCTCATTTTTCTCTATCCCCAAGCAATCACGATCAAAGCGTGAGATGAATCAGCGACAGGATCGTCGCACTTCAGGCCGCCTCTTTCGCCGTCGCAGCATCCCGACCACTTCCTTCTCTGCCTCAGGGAAACCTTCCGCACCCGACCGATGGACAGCTCGCCAGCCACAGTTGCCAAGTTTATCCCAAATTCGAGTCCTGAACGGAAGAACCTGCCGCTTAAGTCAAAGGCGTTGCGCCAGTCCCATGTCGATCGTGCCCTACGAAGCCCCGGCTGTGCAATCCTGGAGTCTTGGTGATCCGGTGAACTGTGGAAAACCTTACAGTCATGCGGAAGCGGTGCCGCGGATCCCGCAGCGGCGCGTGAACGTAAGCCCGCGCGTCGACTATCAGCTCAACAGCAAGAATACCTTGACGGTTCGTTACTCGTTCTCGCGCACCGACATCCGTGATTCCGGTCTGGGCAGCTTCAATCTGGCTTCGCGCGGCTATCACAGCGAGAGCCGGAACCAGACTCTGCAGTTCACTGAGACCGCGCTGCTGGTATGGGAGATCTCGCCTCGGATTCCGGCATTCCGCGCCAGCAATTCACGGTGGCGCGCCTCAAGCGCGACGTGTTCGGCAGGTCATCGATCGGAGCCATGATCGTGAATCGCGAGGGCGGCGCCTTGACGCGCTACAACCGCGCGGCCGGGATCGACGCGCTGATCAACCTTTCCGACCACTGGCAGATCATTACATTCCTCATGGGAACGGACACGCCCGGCGTGCACTCGAGTTTTGCGTCGGGCCGTGTGGGGTCCTACTTTGAAGACGACCGTTTCCGGGTCACCGCCGTCTATGAAGACATCGGGGCAAACTTCAACCCCGAGGTCGGCTTCAGCGATTTGTTCGTGATCTATAACCAGACGACCCGGCGTGGCCTCGAACAGCCCTCCTACCAGTTCCAGGTCAAGCTGACCTATAACTTCACCTGGAACCAGTAAAATGTCCCCGTCAGCGCTTCCGGCGCGCAACCAGCCGAGTCTGACAACTGCCTCCAGAAGGCCCGCTCTTTGTGGACTTTCGTCACGACCGGGTGCGGCCCCGGCGTTCTTGGTCGCGGTCTTCTCGTCCCGTTTTTCGCCGCAATCCGCAATGGGTTTGCGCACCCACAAACAAGAATCCGGGTGTGGATAATCTTCAATAAATGATGAATATGCAGCAGCAGAGTGTTGAAAATCCAACACTAAGGTTAGGCAATTTGACCCTGTGGGGTTGCATCAGAATGCCGGGCGCGGGAAATTTCGTATTCCCCCCGGCGAGTGTTGATATGACTGGCAGGAGCAGACTGGGATGGGCCAATCTTGTGCAGATACCGCGTCAGATATATGCTTTTCACAGTATTGTTAAAGATATGCATGGGAATTGGCACACTGATTGCTCGGCAGTCCGGTAGCAGGTGAAGAATGGAATTACGCGTGATGATCCCGAGGGTTGTAAGCTTCCTGGTCATGCTGCCCCTTTTGCTGTCGCCGGGACTGACTCTCTGCAAGCCTGGTTGCCCCATGAGCTTAGACGCCGGCGCCTCCCATGCTCAGCGGTCGTGCTGCTCTGATGAAGAGCATCGTGCCTGCCAGCGAGACCGTGGATCTGACGCGGCTGAACAGAGCAAGCCGGTTCAGCACTCCCCTTATGATAATTGCTGCCGAATAGGAATTCCCATTCCCAAAGGATTACAGCCGCAGCAGATTTCCCGGACTTTTTTGCCGCAAGCGATCTCATGCGTCTCGACAATGCTTGCATCGGATTCTCCCTGTGGAGAATTGTCTGATCGAATGGCAGGCATGGGAGCCCTGAGGCCTGGGACCATTCCCATCTCACCCGGCTTCACGCCTCTACGCATCTGATCCCCACGACCACCCTGTGAGGCAATAGAGCTCTGTTGCCTGTGGCTCCATTATGCCGGTTTTTCGCATAAGCACCGGGCCGACTGGTCAGGAGTTCACGCTCGGATGTTCCCAATCGAGGTTCTGGATGGGATCCGATCAAGGCTGTGGCACTCTTCCCAACAATAATGTAGCGAGGAAATGATGCAGCGAGAAAACCGAAACTGTGCAAATGATCCCCGAACAAGGAAAATCAGGGTCGTGATTCTTGCCTTGTCCTTCATGGCGTCATTGTCAGGCACGTCGCGCGGCCAGGATGGAACCCTGGATCAGCTGGTACAGGAACTCTTGCAGAAAAATCCTGCCATTCTCGCCGCCCGGCGCGCCGTCGACGCCAAGCGGGCCGTGGTTCTCCCCGCTCGAACCCTTCCTGACCCAAGCATCACGTACGAAAACATGGGGAACCTCATCCCTCCGACGTTGCAGGCAGGCGATCCCTCCAGCGCCCGCGTGTTGCGATTGGCGCAGGAAATTCCGTTCCCCGGGAAATTGAATCTGCAGGGGCAGATTGCTTCCGCCGAGGCAGATGCGGAGATGTGGAGATACGAAGAGGTTCGCCGCGAGGCCGTTTCGGAATTAAAGATGGCTTACTACGACCTGTTCCTGGCCCAAAAGTTGACGGACGTCGTGGAAAAATCAAGAGATCTCCTGCTCCAGTTCTCCGAGATCAGCCAGGCGCGTTACAAGGTCGGCCAGGCAGCCCAGCAGGATGTCCTCAAGGCGCAAGTCGAAGTATCGCGCCTGCTCGACCGGCTGGCTGTCCTGCGGCAAGAGAAAGAGACTGCGCAGGTGCGAATCAATACTCTGCTCTACCGCCCGCCCGACACTCCGATCGCCCGCCTGCAGGAACTCCAAAACCCGAAGTTATCGCGGACCCTGGACGAGCTTTACCAGCTGGCTCTGGCAAAAAATCCCCAGGTGCAGATGAATCGAAAGGACATCGATCGTGGCGAGCTGGGCGTGTCACTTGCTAAAAAATCATTCTATCCGGATTTTGAATTCGGTTTTTCCTTCTACAACCGGAGCGACATGCCGCAAATGTATGGGTTGATGGTCAAAGCCACTGTGCCGCTCTATTTCTGGCGCAAGCAGAGGCCCGAACTGGAGGCAGCCACCTCCGAGCTCATCGGGCAACGCCGCCAATATGAGAGCACTCTGTCGACCCTCTATTTCCGCCTGAAGGACCCATTCTTAAAAACCACTACTGATGCTAATTTGCTGGAGCTTTATGGCGGCGCAATTATTCCCCAGGCAACTCTCGCTTTGGAATCTTCGATATCCAGCTACCGGGTGGGCGCGGTGGACTTCCTGACGCTAGTGAGTAATCAGACAACCGTCCTGGAATATGAAATGAAGTACTACGAGGTGCTCGCGGACTTCTACAAGGCGCTGGCAAGTCTGGAAGCGATAACGGGAGAAGTGCTTGCCGAATAGACGTCACCCCTTGTAAGTGAACGTGGAGGTATGCAATGTCATCGGATGAAGAAAACGTAAATCAAAAAAGCGAGGCTCGTCAGAAAGAAGACCAGGTGGCTAAAAGCGCGTCCACTACTCCCCCTGGGCCGGTTGTTCCTCCCGAACCCGCTGGTCCCGCGGCGCCCATTTTTCCCCCCGAAGCTGCCACCCTCCCCGGGCCGGTTGTTCCCCCTGCGCCTGCCGGTCCCCCAGCGCCTCGCCACCCGCGGCGGGCTATCTGGATGCTGCTGTTCGTCGTTGCGCTAGCGGGTGCGGCTTACATCTTTCGCGGAAGCCTGGAGTCGATCTGGAAGCCCCAGGGCGCCCGGAGCGCCAGGCCAGGCGAGCGGAAAATCCTCTATTATCGATGCTCCATGCATCATGAGGTCAAGTCGGATAAACCGGGGAAGTGCCCCATTTGCGGCATGGATCTGGTGCCCGTCTATGCAGAGGAACCGGAGCAGGCGGCGATCTCCGGCGAACGCAAGGTTCTGTACTGGCAGGATGCCATGAATCCGCAGAACCATTACGACAAGCCGGGCAAAGCCCCGGATGGCATGGATCTGGTGCCCGTCTATGCGGAGGAGCAAAGCGGCGCAGCTCAACCTCAGGAAGACGCATTCAAGATCAGCTCCGCAAAGCAGCAACTGATCGGTGTGCAGTATGGCGAGGTGACGCGGCAGCCGCTCACAAAGACCATCCGCGCGGTGGCGCGATTATCGTATGACGAAACCCGGATTGCGCGCATTCATGCAAAGATCGAGGGCTGGATTGACCGGGTTCTCGTCGATTTTACGGGCCAGCTTGTCACCAAGAACCAGCCTCTGCTGAGCATATACAGCCCGGAGCTGGTCGCCACACAGGACGAGTATCTGCTCGCGCTGCGGGCACAAGAGAAGCTGGGCAGCAGCTCTTACAAAGACGTGGCCGCCGGCGCCAACTCGCTGCTCGAAGCCGCTCGGAGACGCCTGGAACTGTGGGATATCTCGGAGCAGCAGATAGCTGAGGTCGAGAAAACCAGGAAGCCAATAAAGGCGCTTATGCTCTATTCTCCGGTGAGCGGATTCGTCACCGCCCGCAACGCCTATGAAAATCAGCGCATCACGCCTGACACGGAGTTGTATGCGATTGCCGACTTGTCGACTGTCTGGGCGATCGCTGATTTCTATGAGTATGAGATTCATGAGGTCCAACTGGGCCAGACGGTCATGCTGACGATCGACTCTTTCCCCGGACGGACCTTCCGCGGCAAAGTCACTTACATTTACCCGCAGCTCGACAACACCACCCGCACGCTCCGGGTCCGGGCGGAGTTCCCCAACCCGGATTTCACGCTCAAACCCGAGATGTACGCGAATGCGGACTTGAAGATCGACTATGGACAGAGGCTGGCTATCCCGCAGGAAGCCGTCCTCGATTCCGGCGCCGAGCAAATGGTCTTTGTGGCTCTCGAAGGAGGGTACTTCGAGCCACGCAAGGTTGTACTCGGCGACAGGGTGGATAACCGAGTGATCGTGCTCAGCGGGCTGAAGGCGGGCGAGAAGATAGTGACCTCCGGGAATTTCCTGATCGACTCCGAAAGCAAGTTGAAGTCGGCGGCCGGCGGGATGGGGATCCCAGGGATGGAGCACGGCGCCGCCTCAGGGGGAAAAACCAAAAAGTCGCCCGATGCGCCGGCACCGCAGAGCGCCCCCATGGATCTATCCAAGCATCAACCGCAAAAGAAAGGCGGGTTCATGGTCCCCTCCAATCCTCAATTGCAGCCGGAGCAAAACAACCATGATTAACAAGATCATCGAGGCGTGCGCGCACAACAAGTTCATCGTGCTCCTCTTCATCATGGTCGCTACCATGGTCGGCGTCTGGTCCATCCAGAACATCACCTTGGATGCGATCCCTGATCTTTCCGACACGCAGGTCATCATCTACACCCGGTGGGACCGCAGCCCCGACATCATCGAAGACCAGGTAACCTACCCCATCATCTCCGCCATGTTGGGGGTGCCGAAAGTAAAGGACATTCGGGGATTTTCCGATTTCGGTTTCTCCTACGTCTACATCATCTTCGAAGACGGCACCGACATCTACTGGGCGCGCTCGCGCACGTTGGAGTATTTGAGCAACATCCTGCCCCGGCTTCCCCAGGGTGTGAACGTGGAGCTGGCTCGTGACGAGACCGCAGTGGGGTGGGTTTATGAGTACGCGCTGGTAGACAAGACCGGCAAGAACAATCTGGCGCAACTGCGTTCGTTCCAGGACTGGTATTTGCGGTATGCCCTCCAGGCGGTTCCCGGCGTCGCCGAGGTCGCGCCTCTGGGTGGTTTCGTACGCCAGTACCAGATCAACGTGGATCCGAATGCTCTCCTGGCCTATGACGTTCCCATCGATCGCGTAGTCAGCGCGGTGCAGCGGGGGAACAACGATGTAGGTGGCCGGCTGGTGGAATTTTCCGGCCGCGAATACATGGTCCGGGGCCGCGGGTACATAAAGAAGCTCTCCGACATCGAGAATATCGTGGTCGGCACCAGCAAAAACGGCGGGACACCGATTCTGGTCAAAAACCTCGGCACTGTTACTTTGGGTCCGGACATCCGCCGGGGCATCGCTGAGCTCGATGGCGAAGGGGAGGCCGTGGGCGGCATCGTCATCATGCGCTACGGCGAGAATGCCCTGAAAGTGATCGAGCGGGTGCGCGCGAAGCTCGAGGAGATGAAAGCGTCCCTACCGCCCGGCGTGGAGATCGTCACTACCTATGACCGGGCCGAGCTGATCCAGCGTGCCATCGAAACCCTCAAGGGTACTCTCATTGAAGAGTTGACCATCGTCAGCCTGGTCATTCTGATCTTCCTGTGGCACTTCCCGTCAGCCATCATCCCGATCCTGACCATTCCGATCACGATCATCATCGCGTTCATCCCACTGCACGGCATGCACATGACGGCGAACATCATGAGTCTGGGCGGCATCGCCATCGCCATCGGCGCCATGGTGGACGCCGCCATTGTCGTGGTGGAACAAACGCACAAGAAGCTCGAACACTGGGATACGGAGGGCAGGCGGGGCAGTTACAAAGATGTGGTCATCGGCGCAGTTAAGGAAGTGGGTGGGCCGAGCTTTTTCGCGCTGCTGATTATCGCGGTTTCGTTCCTGCCCATCTTCACGCTGGAAGGTCAGGAAGGCCGGCTCTTCAAGCCGCTGGCTTATACCAAGACCTTCTCGATGGCAATTGCCGGCTTCCTCGCCATCACTCTGGATCCGGCTATGCGGTTGCTTTTTACTCATATGGATCCTTACCGGTTCCGTCCCAAATGGGTGGCCTCTATTGTGAATGCGGTTCTCGTCGGCAAGATTCATAGCGAAGAGAACCACCCCATCAGCAAGCCGCTGATGAAAATCTACCACCCAATCTGCGATTTCGTGTTGCAGTACCGCTGGGCAGTTGTCGGCGCGGCCATTTTGGTGGTTGCCTTCACTGTCCCGGTGTTTGAGCGTCTGGGGTCGGAGTTCATGCCCGAACTCAACGAAGGCGTCCTCCTTTACATGCCGACCACGCCACCAGGTATTTCCGTGACCGAGGCGGGCAAGCTGCTCCAGGTCCAGGACAAAGTCCTCAAGCAATTTCCCGAGGTCGAACGCGTGTTTGGAAAGGCCGGCCGAGCCGAAACGGCTACCGATCCCGCGCCATTTTCAATGATGGAAACCGTCATCGTCCTGAAACCCGAGGCGCAATGGCCTAAAGTTCCACAATGGTATTCCCCATGGGCTCCGGAATGGCTTCAAGGGATGCTCCGAAGAGCCTGGCCGGACCATAAGAGTATCAAAGAGCTGGTGTATGGTCCGGGCGGTATGAACGACGCCATGCAGTTCCCAGGGGTGGTCAATGCCTGGACGATGCCCATCAAGGCTCGGGTGGACATGCTTACTACCGGCGTGCGCACGCCCATCGGCATCAAAATCATGGGCGCGGATCTCGACAAGGTGCAGGAGCTTGGAATCCATATCGAAAGCGTCTTGAAAAACGTCGCCGGAACCAAGAGCGTCTTTGCCGAGCGGACGGCAGGGGGGTACTTCCTGGATTTCGATCTCAACCGCGAAGCCCTGGCTCGCTACGGCATGACGATCGACGACGCCAACGACGTGGTCATGCAGGCTATCGGGGGAGAAAACGTCACTACGACGGTTGAAGGCCGCGAGCGCTATCCTGTCAATGTGCGCTACCTGCGCGACTATCGGAGCGATCTCGACAAGCTTACCCGCACTCTTGTGATGGCGCCCAACGGAACCCAGATTCCGATAGCCCAACTGGCCGACATCAAGCTCGTAACCGGGCCATCGATGATCCGGGACGAGAACGGCAGGTTGAGCGGATATGTCTACGTGGACTTCGACACCTCGAAGCGGGACATCGGCAGCTATGTCGCGGATGCCAAGAAAGTCCTGCGGGAAAACCTGACGCTTCCTACAGGCTACCAGCTGATCTGGAGCGGTCAGTTCGAGTACATGGAACTGGCAAAGGCGCGCCTCTACGTGGTCGTTCCCATCACGATCTTCATCATCTTCATGCTCCTGTATCTCAACACGAAGTCGGTTGCCAAAACCATCATCATCTTCCTGGCCGTGCCGTTTTCAGCCGTCGGCGCGATCTGGTTCCTCTACCTGTTGGGCTACAATATGAGCATCGCGGTATGGGTTGGCCTCATCGCCCTCATGGGCGTCGATGCTGAAACCGGGATGTTCATGCTGCTCTACCTCGATCTTGCGTACCACGAAGCGAGGGATAAAGGTTTAATGAAGGGGTGGGCCGACCTTAGAGAAGCGATATTGCACGGAGCGGTCAAGCGGCTCAGGCCCAAAGTGATGACGGTGGGGGTGATGTTTACCGGTCTGGTTCCGATCATGTGGTCGACCGGAAGCGGCGCGGATGTCATGAAGCGCATCGCGGCGCCCATGATCGGCGGCATTTTCACTTCGTTTATTCTGGAACTTGCGGTCTATCCCGCGATCTATGCGATCTGGAAATGGTACGGCGAAGTCAGATCGCTTGCAAAGGAGGTAAGCCCGTGAAAATTAAAAACGTGCTTATCGGATTGATTCTCCTGGGTGTCGTTGGTGGCGGATGCTATCTGGCTTATCAGCGCCTTGTACTCCCAAGCCAGCAATGCGACATCTGTGGACGGCCTGTTCATGCCGCGCACGATTCGATTGTGCTATTGAAAAACAGCTCCAAAGTCCATACCTGCTGCCCGCGTTGCGCGCTGCATTATGAACAGAACCATCCTGGGCAGATTGCCGGACTCTTGGTTGCCGATCGCGCCACTGGAGTAAAAATCGATGGGCAGAAGGCACTCTACGTGGAAGGGTCCGACGAACAGCTCTGCGGCCCCTTGACGGAAGCCCCGCCACGCGAGCCGGGAGTCGAGTTTGATCGAACCTTCGATCGCTGTCTTCCCAGCCTGGCGGCATTCAAAGAAGAAGCGGCTGCCCGCAGTTACCAGGCCGTCCACGGAGGCAGGCTCCTGACCTATGAGCAGGCCGTCGAAAGTGTGAAAAAGCAGTGAGGCACCCATTCGAGTTTCGACAGTTTAGCTCGCAGGCACTGAAATGGGGATTGAACCGCCAAGGTGAGAAAAAAGGAAGGTCCTATGTTTCGATCGATTGTGGTCCTGATTTTCGCTTTATCCGCTACCCAGGTTTCCCTGGCACAAAGCTTCGAGTACGCCGTCAAGCACCGCCACATACTCAAAGACTGCCGGGGAACGCTGAAGATCACACCCGAGGGCGTGGAGTACCAGACTTCCCATGCCAAAGATGCACGCAGGTGGAAGTTCGAAGAAATCCGCGTGGTTGAAGTCAAATCGCCGACGGAGATTTCCGTGGTCACCTACGAAGATCAAAAGCGTTGGGCGGGCAAGGACAAGGTGTTCGAATTCACCCTGCTTGACAAGCAGGCGGATCCGGCACTCAGCGCGTTCCTCCTCTCCCATGTGAAGAGGCCCATGGAGCTCGCGGTCATTCCCGAAGAAGGGGAAAAGCCGGCGTTCGAGATACCCGTCAAGCATCTGCACACGATCGTCGGCGCCATGGGGATGCTGAGGATCTATGCGGACAAGGTCATTTTTCAATCGTCCAAAGTGGGAGACTCCCGGTACTGGCGGCTCGCGGACATCGAACGCTTCAGCCAGCCGGATCGCTTTCGTTTCCAGGTAGTCAGCCATGTGCCCCAAGCCGGCGGCCCGACCGAAGTCTACAACTTTCAACTGATGGAGGATTTGCCGGACGGCGTCTACGACTACCTCTGGCTGCGTCTGCATCCATCGTCCTACTATCCGGAGATCAAGCGCTGAGATATGGAGGCCAGGTAAAAGAGAATCTTGAACCCGATTTTTGGCTCTATTTTCTGCAATTAGGAGCGTCCTGGACACGCAGTCCGCGCGGGGAGGAGCCCGTGCCGGTTTTTCGAGCCGTGCGGTCAAGAAACAAGGCAGAAATCGAATCTTAGGGCTTTATCAGGAGCCTGTGTTAATGTAGCTGATGTAGCTGTTTTCCTTCTTCGGGTCCGACACCAAGCGCATTGCAAATTTGCAGAGGAGAAATGCGATGCTCTCTGCGAAACGAACGAAACAGGCCGCTCCGTCCACCGACGCACACCTCCAGGAAGGGTGGGTGATCGCAAACCACATCCTCGTGTCCTTCCATGTCGCCTTCATCTCCTCGGTTCTGGCACTCCCGGCTGCCTCGATCTTCAAGTCCGATGTGCTGCGCTTCATTTTCTGGAGCCCCGAGACGATTCTGTCTGCTGTTTTTCTCTACATCAGTTTCCACACCGGCATTGCCGTCCACGAGATGGGACACTTTCTGACGGCAGCACGGCTCAATGCCTTGAGCGAGTCTCTGGCGGCACGAGTGCAACGCCGGCTCGAGCGGCCACTTCTGCCGCGGCTCCTCTACTATGCCCGTGTTTTCCTGTTGGCGCCTTTTGGCAGAGCAGAAGGGATCCGGCGCGAGGCATTGAACTACTATCCGGACGCTCCCTATAACCTCGCGGTGGCAGCTGCCGGGCCGCGCGCGAGCCGCAACCTGGCGTATGTCGCACTCCCCCCGGCTGTGGCGCTGATCGCGCTGGGGCTCCTGACCGAGACCGCGCTGGCCATCTACCTGGGACGGCTGTTCCTGGGAATCGGCATCGTCGGGCTGCTTGATTTCTGCCTGGCGGATCGCGGCAAGTACAGGGATTTCAGGGAGCGCGAGGCGCGTGCGCGGGTGTCGGCTGCGCAGGTGGCTGCCCAGACGGAAAAGGGAAAATGGCACGAGCTGGCACGGCGCATGAAGCGCCGGATGCTGGAGGAACGCCTGCAGCAGGCAGTGCATCCGCGTCTGGGAATGGTCACCGCCCCCTGGCAATTTCGCAACTGCGGCATGGGAGGACGGCACACCGAAAGAGAATACCCCGAGTCAAACATCAGCATGCAGGAGGCCATGTTCTTGATCCTCGGGGCCTCCGATTTCCAGGAGGCGCAGGAAATGACTGTGCGTCTCCAGAACCGGCTCAAGGAAGTGATCGAGAAGGAGGAAGGTTGCCGTGTCATGGGGATAGGTCTGGAGGGCGGGCTGGCGCCCTACATCGATCGCCGCGACTATCCGCTCCCTGAAGTCCGGCTGTGGACCCTCATGCGCCGGACGATCGAGGAGTGCGGCCTTCGTCCCGGGAGGGACGTCGCGATTGCTCTCGACCCCGCCATGAGCGAGCTCGAGATCGCGTATCGTGAGGAAAACAACATCCCGGGTGCCATCGGCCAGTACCTTTTCTGGCGCGATAAGGCCAAGATCGTGCTGGACCGCGACGGCGTGCTGGCGATCTACGAACAGGCAATCCTGCAGTACGACATACCCATCCTGTCCATCGAAGACGGGTTTTCGGAGAATGACGTCGAGGGCTGGAAGAAGCTGCTCGAGAAGTTCGGCGACCAGCTGTTCATCATCGGCGACGACCTGGTCACCACCAACGACCGCACCATCGAGATGGCCGCCGGGCAGGGTCTGATCAACACGGCGCTGATCAAGGCCAATCAGATCGGCTCGCTCTATGAAACGCTGATCGCCATGCTGGTGGCGCTCGGTAAGGGGCTCGACCTTGTGGTTTCACACCGGTCGAAGAGCCCCAACGACGACATGGAAGCTCATATCGCGCTGGCGGTCAACGCCCTGGGGCTCAAATGCGGCGGCGGTGCCAACACCGAGCGGCTGGTCAAGTACCAGGCCGTGGCTGCGCTGATGCGCCGGGCGCCCGATGCCTCGGATGTTCCGGCGCTGATCGAAGGGCAGAGAGCGCTGGTACGCAAGGTCTGGGGTTACGAAGAACCCACCAATGCCGGCATTCCGACCGTGGGTGTCGAGGTCGAGCTGGCGCTGCCTGAGGCAGGGGTTGCCCTGCAGTTCCGGGGGGCGACGCCGCTGGGCACTTCAGCAGGCACGGGCGAGGCCATCCATCTGGTCGATGCGGTGATCGAGCGGGCCGAGCATCTGGAGCTGATCGACGCTCATGGTGCGCTCTTCGACGAAATCGAGTCGAAGGTTTTCGCCTTCAAAAAGGGTGTGGATCTCGACCGGGTTGTGGCGACCGGCGATGAGGCTCTCCGCAATCTCTTTGAACGCACGCGACGCTATCAGGGAAAAGGCTGTCTGAACGCCGTGGACAATATCCGCCAGATGATCGCCCCCTATTTCGAGGGACGCAATCTGGCCACGCGGACGCTGTGCGACATCGACCGCGAGCTGCTGGCGCTGGAACTGCGCATGGCGCAGCGGCGCGGCAAGCTCGCGGAAGAGCGGACACCGGAGCGGGCGGTTGCGGTCATGCAGCGCAAGCAGAATCTCGGGATGAACGCCATACTCTCGGCATCCCTCGCGCTGGGCCGGGCGATCGCCCACATTCAGGGCAAGCAGCTATATGAGATCCTGCGCGAGGAAATGATCGGGTTGATTGGGCGCCTGGCCGCCGAGTGCACGGTGCCGATCGACGGCAGTCAGTGGTCTGATTACGTGCGGGCATTGCGTGCAGCAAACCGGGTGCTCGAGGATGCAGGGCGCCCTCTCCACATCGAGATCCGACGCCTTGCCGGGATCTATGCGGGAGATGCAGCCAGCCGGGAAGTCCCGTCCGGAGAAACTCGGGAAGCGCTCGCGATTCCGGCACCAGGGGACGACCGGAAAGAGCGACCAATGGCGGCTTCAGCGCCGATGCCCGCGCCGCTCATCGATCCTGGTGCGCGCCTCGCTGAGTTGTTGGCAGGAACCGAGCAGGCGGAGATCGCCACGGTCACCGCAGCCCTCGCGCAAGCCCTCCGGCACCCGGACGAAACCGGGCGGGCGGCTGCGCTGCGCGACTTTCTGATCGACATCGAGACCTTCTGTGCCGGCGGCCGCCGCCTCGAGATTGCCAACAACCGGGTACTGCGGGCCGGCGAGCGGATCCTCGTCCCTTACGTGATCCAAAGCAACCTGGTGACCTACGTCGTCTCCAATCATAAAGCCCTCCCGCTCGCGCCGAGGAAACTGTCTCCCGGCACCATCCTGACCGACACCCTGATCGCGCGCTTTGCCGGACTCGATGCCGGGACCGCCCTGATTCAGCCCATCGACCTCGAAGACGAGCTTTACGAGTTTGAGGATGAAGGGATCGATGAGATCGACGTAACCCGGATCCGTGATATAGCCGCCCTGCTGTCACAGATCAACTCATGCGCCAACATCAACAAAGCCAACTATCTGCTCCATTTCATGGTGGCAAACCTTGGCGGCATGGTTTCCCGGGCGTTTATCGGGGCGAAGAACCTGCAACCCGAGATACGTAATCTCATGGACGAGCTGGCACGCCTGCTCAATGGCCCCTATGGCCGACGGCTGCGATTCATCACGCGCGTTCTGGTCCGCAATCTGTCGGCTCTGGTGCTCCGTCCCAACCTTATCGATGAGGTGTGGAACATCACCGTCCAGCTGGCGGAGGTGCAGGTCCGAGGCAGTGCGATCATCAACGAGATTCGCCGCAGCAGCCATCATGCGCTTGGCCAGCGCACCCTGCGCCTGGCGCGGGCGTACCTCTCCTATCTCGAAACCTCCGATCCGCAGCCGTTCGCCGAGCTTGGCTTCTGTGAGCTGTCACCCTCAGATCTGGAAGCGCCGCACCGGGATGCGCTCGCCGGGATTTTCCATCGCCTGGTCGCCGACCTGGAGAAGCTGCTCGGCACTTCGGAAACCCTGAGCCGGATCGAAGAGTGGCGCGAGTTCTACGCCGAGAGCCTGTTACGATGCGAGTTCGGCAACAGCCTGGACCACGAACTCGAGACCCTGATCTCAGAAGGCATCCGGGCGCAGAACAGCTGGATCTATCGCCACCGTCTGAGAGTCATCAAGCGCAAAATCGACAGTTTCACGCTGCCGCCGGAGATCGAGACGCCGTTGCGCCAGGAACTGGCCGAGCTTGAGCTCCTCGAGTTCCATGACGGAAACTTCGATCCCGAATTCTGGGCGCAGCGGGCGAGCGTATGTATCGAGGGCGTGATACGATCCCTCAAAGGGCTTTACCAGGACGAACTTTTCCGTGAGCTCCAGGCGGTGATCGACTCCTGCCAGCAGCAGGTTTCCACGGCGGCTTTTGCGCACATCTGTGCGTTCCGGCAGACAGTGCACCGCAGGATCGAACTCGGCGGCTTTGAGGAGATGCGTTGCCATTTCTACCAGCTTGACTGCCTGCTCGAGGAGATGGGCTATCTGATGCTGCGCCGAACGGCTGCCGAATTTGAACAGCACGGCGTGGACCTCGACCGATGTTTCAACATCATTCGCCGCCTGATCATTAACCTCAGCTACGACGGCTTTCCCTCGCGCGAACTCGACGATCTCGGCGCCATGCTGGCGGACACCGCGGGAGACCGTGAGGAAATCACCAATGTCCTGGATCACATCCAGCATCTGTACCACAAGATATTGCGCCAGACGACGGCTCCTTACGATGCGATGGCGGAGCGGCTGCGCTTAAGCGACCAGGATTTGATAGCACTGGTCGGCAATTTCAAACGGTATCTGCATGATTTGGAGGCGATCGCACAATTCTGCGACATCGCTCGGGCCCATGTTCGCAGCCTACCGGGGAGTGCGAGCCTGAGGTCAGGCGCACCGCCATTGCCGTCGGCCGGAGGAACACCCCCGATCCTTCATATTTCTCGCCGGGAAGACATTCTCGTCCAGACGGGCGAGGGAGTGAATCTGCGGGAAGCTTATGGCTGCAAGGGTAGCGGGCTTCTTTACATCAGCCTTCTCAATATTCCGACGCGCGATGGCTTCATTCTGCCTGCAAGCCTCGCCCGCACTGCAACTGGCCATCCGGAGCCGGGCCGTCTCAACGAGGAAATCCTGCATCACCTCGAGATCCTCGAGCGCGATCTGGCTCAGACCGGCGGCCAGAGGAAGAGGTTCGGCGATGCGAACACGCCGCTCCTCCTCGCCGTGCGCGGGGGTTCGATATTCTCGATGCCCGGAATGCTCTCTACCGTGGTCTTCGTCGGCATGAACGACCGGATCGCAGCCAAGCTGGCCGAACACGACCCATGGCAGGCCTACGACGCCTACCGCCGCTTCCTTGCTTCCATAGGCAAGGCAATCTGGGAGGTCGACATGGAGACCTTCGGCCTGGTCGAGGAAGCCAAGGAGCGTCACAAGGTACGCTTCAAGCACGAGCTACCCTGGGAGACGATGAGGGAGATCGCCGAGGCGTCGAAGGAAATCTTGCGCCATAAAGGATTCGGCGCGGAACTGGACGCTCTACTGAGTGATCCCCAGCAACAGCTGTTCGCGGCGGTCCGGGCGGTCCTGGCTTCCTGGCATTCAGAGCGGGCACAGCGCTATCGCGAACTCAAGGGACTGTGTCACGGCTGGCACACCGCAGTCATAGTGCAAGAGATGGCCTCCGGCAATCGCCGCAACGATTACGTCGGGGAAGGCATGGACGAAACCCAGGCTTCGCTTACCGGCGTGATCCCGCGTACCACCATGACCAGGAGCGGCACTCCCGCGCTGGCCGGCGAAATCAAATTCTCGGCGGCCGGGGATGACCTGGTCGGCGGCGTCACGGGCATCAACTCGCTGCAGCCGATCAGTGAGCTGCCCAGGACCATGCCGATGCTGCACCGGCGGATCAAGCATATCGCAGCAGCGCTGCGCAGCTTCATGGGCACTGACCAGGAGATCGAGTTCACCGTCGAGCGTGGCGAACTCAGCATCCTGCAGACGCGCATGGCAGAGACGGTCGAGGGGAAAAAGGTCTGCAACTTCGCAGGACGCAGGGAGGCGCTCACGCGCGGCAACGGCGTGCGCGGGGGCGGCTTTCGCGGGCTCGTCGCCTTCGATGAGCCCAGCCGCCGCGAGATGACGGCGATCGTCGAGTCCGGGCGCGACGACGTGGACGGCGTGCTGCTGGTGCTGGAAAATCCGACACCGGACGACATTCCGCTGATACTGTCTGCCGACGGAGTGTTGACCGCCAAGGGCGGCTCGACTTCCCACGCCGCGGTGGCGGTCAACGGCATCGAGCACAAGAGATTCAGCGCCGTGCTGGGAGCAGCGGGGCTCAAGGTCAACCCCCGGAAGAACGAGGCCGTATTTGTCGACGACCGCCGGGAGGTGCGGCATCGCGTGCAGACTGGCGACGTTCTCTCCATCCATGGCACCACCGGTGAAGTCTACATCGGCTCGCTGCCGCTGGTCGGGACTGCCGATTGAGAATGTTTCAGATCCCTGCGGGCTTCTCGGGAAGTGGCGACAAGTCCGGTCGCAGCGGCGCCATTCGCGCCTGTCCGCGAAATCAGTGAGGGTTCCTTCTGCTTCCGTGGAGGCGGAGGCGATCCTATTTCTTGGTGCCGGCCATCAGCAGCGAGAAACCATCGAACTTGTATTCGCGTCGACCGCCGGTGAGCGTGAACTGTGCTTTCCCGGATTGCACTTGACGAAAGGCATCGGATAGCCGCGTGAGCATCTCCGGCTTCGCTTCAGGGAAATTGTGCGATGGCAGTAGAAGATCCAATTGCGGAACCAGTTTTGCCAACTTTTCTATGGAGCGGCCGTAGGCCGTTACGTCGGTGTCGGGTATGTAGAGAAAAATGGGACCGGCATAGAAGGTATCGCCGGTGAAAAGAAGCCTGTTTTTACGGTCCAGCAGGCAGAGAGCATCGGGGGCGTGGCCAGGCGTCAGCAGGACTTCAACCTTGCGATCGCCGAGGTCGAGCACCTCCCCTTCCTTGACATAGCTTGAGATCTTAAACGGAGGGATCGCATAACCCTCCGGCTTGAACCCTGGCGGCAGATCGCCACAGAATCGCTCGGGTATGACCGCGTCCCGCAGCTGTTCATGGGTGGCGCCTCCAGCATTGTGGCGAGTGTAGGAAATGTTTACGCCCAGGATAGTCTGAAACTGCCAATTGTCACCGATGTGGTCAAAGTGCGTATGCGAGTTCAGCACGATGATCGGAAGGCGCGTAAGCTGGGTGACGATCTTGCGCAAGTCGCCCATGCCCATGCCGGTGTCGAAGAGCAGGGCACGCTGTGAGCCGACAATCAAATAGGAAATCACCTCTTCGTACTGGTGAGGCTCATAGATGGCAAAAACACCGGGGCGAATACGATAAACCTCAAACCAATGGTCGGCAAGAGAGACGCGATCGAGGGCCTTGTATCCCGGGCGGGGCAGTTGGCCGCACCAGTCCGGCTGCAGTGGCTCTCCCTTGGCCTCCGGTCGCGCCGGCCTGGCGCCCTGTAGTGCACAAAGAGGAGAGACCACACTCAGTAACAACAGAAGCCACGACCAACCAGCAAAGATCGCCATACGCATCACGGGCAGAGCCTCTTTACCTCGTCTTACGCTTGCTGATGCCAAACCTGCCGCCGGCAGTGCAGGTGAAGAACAGGTAATGCCTCCGAGGACAAAGCGCCGGTGCCAGGACCGCTCTGCTCCGGCTCAGAGGCGTCGACTCCCCATAGGCAGCTCTGCCCTTCCATGACTGCCACAGCTGTATATTATACATCGGAGACAGTTAGTCCAGGCTCCGGCGATCATGCTCAGCAAGCCGGCATACGTGATCGGTGCGTGATCGGTGCCGGACCTGAGGAAGTAATTGAGCCTGCAGGAATTGATCTCAATACTGCACGTGAGCATAGGGTTTGCGTTTAGTTTTGAGGCCCGTTTTCTCGGTTTAAGAAACCTTCGTCTCTATGTCTTGCCGCCAAGACATTTAATAAGCTGCAAGAGAGCGCTGAAACCGTGTCCTTTTCAGAGATGAAATGGCAGCGGCATGACTCCAAGGTGAAGGTATCGGCATGCTCTCCATCAATGGGCTTTACAGCTTCGAAAAAGCCGGGGCCAAAATCGCGCCGTTCATCACCGGAGGCTATTCGCTGCTATTCCGAAGCGGCCATTTGAACGCCATGAATTTCGGTGGGGGGGTTGACTACTGGTTTGGGAAGAGATTTGGCATTGGGATTTTTCATGTCTATCGAAGAACAGGTTATGAAAAAATGGGATGTCAGGTCGAGCTAAAAACAGCGGAAGGCGGGCAAAGGGGCAACCGGCAACCTCAAACCTGCCGGACATCCGCAAGACGGTCGATACGCGATATTAGTATCCCCGAGGATTATTCCAGCTGACCGCCACCGTGATGAGTGATATTCTGTCGCCAACATCAAAAAGCAATTCATTATCAATTCGAGGAGGGCTGAGAAATGAGTCTCCACAGAAAGATCCAGGTGTTGCTGCTGTCGATGCTGATTACGGTCTTCTGCATCGCTGCGGCAGAGCAGCAGGTGGCTCAAAGCCCTGCGCCGGCTCAGGCTCAGACTCAGGCGCAGGCGAATGCCTTATCGCTTACCCAGCAGATACCCGTCGATCCACGGATCACCATCGGCAGGTTTCCCAACGGGCTCCGTTATTACATCCGGACCAACAAGCTGCCAGAAAAGCGGGCGGAGTTGCGCCTGGCGGTGAATGCGGGTTCTGTACTCGAAGACAACGACCAGCTCGGCCTGGCGCACATGGTTGAGCACATGTGCTTCAACGGCACGAAGAATTTTGCGAAGCAGGAGATCGTCAATTTCATGGAGTCGATCGGGATGCGTTTCGGTCCGAGCCTGAATGCCTTCACGAGCTTCGATGAAACGGTCTACATGCTCACGATTCCGACTGACAAGCCGGAAGTGATGGACAAGGCATTTCTGATTCTCGAGGACTGGGCGCACAACGTCTCTCTCGATCCAGCCGAGATCGACAAGGAGCGCGGAGTCATCATCGAAGAATGGCGGCTGGGACGGGGAGCCGGCGCAAGGATGAATGACAAGCAGTTCCCGATCCTGTTCAGTGGCGCGCGCTATGCCGATCGGCTGCCCATCGGCAAAAAGGAGACCATCGAGACGTTCAAATACGATGTGCTCAAGCGGTTTTATAAAGATTGGTACCGGCCGGACCTTATGGCCGTCGTCGCCGTGGGCGACTTCGACAAGGCTGCGGTAGAGGGCCTCATCAAGCAACATTTTGCATCGATTCCTGCGGCGAAGACCCCCAGGCTGCGGCCAACGTACAATGTCCCCGACCATCCCAATACACTCTACGCCATCGCCACGGACAAAGAAGCTACGATGACGTCGATCTCGGTCTACAACAAGCTGCCGCTTCATGAGCAGGGAACGGTCGGCGTCTACCGGTACAAGATCGTGAACCGGCTTGCAGCCGGAATGCTCAGCCGCCGCCTGTCCGACCTTACCCAGAAGCCGGACGCCCCGTTCGTCATGGGCGCCGCGGGCTGGTCGAACTTTGTCCGCACGAAGGAAGCTGCCATGCTGAACGCGATCCCGAAGGAGGGTGGTATCGACCGCGCTCTAGATGCGCTGTTGACGGAGGCGAACCGGGTCGCACGGTTCGGGTTTACCGCGACGGAGCTCGATCGCCAGAAGCGGGAAACATTGCGCACTTACGAACGGTATCTGGCCGAGACCGACAGGCACGAGTCGGCAACCCTGGCCGACGAGCTGGTCCGGAATTTCACACAGAAGGAGACATTGCCCGGTCCACCCCTCGAGTATGCGCTCCATCAGCGGTTCCTGCCCGAAATCACGCTCGATGAGGTAAACAACGCCGGGAAAAACTGGTTGAGCGACAGAAGCCGGGTAATTGTTGTCAGCGCTCCCGAGAAGGCCGGCGTCGTGGTGCCCGACGAGGCGAAGCTTGCGGCCGTGGTCAAGGGTGTCGGGACCAAGGAGATCAGCGCCTACGTCGATACGGTCGGCAACCAGGTGCTCCTCGACAAGCTGCCCGAACCGGGAAAGATCGTCAAGACCACCCCCAAGGAAGTGTTCGGCATCACAGAGTGGGACCTCTCCAACGGCGTAAAGGTCGTGCTCAAGCCGACGAACTACAAGATGGATGAGATCGTGTTCCGGGCGACCAGCCCGGGCGGGACCTCCCTCGCGAGCGATGAGGATTTCATACCGGCGAGAACCGCAACTCAGGTGATGTCCATCACCGGCCTGGGCAATTTCAACGCAATCGACCTCCGGAAGGTGCTTGCCGGAAAAATCGCGACGGTGAGCCCTTTGATATCCGAGCTCGAAGAAGGATTGATCGGCAGTTGCTCGCCGAAAGACCTGGAGACGATGTTTCAGCTCATCTACCTCCGGTTCATGGCGCCACGCTCAGACAAGGAAGCGTTTGCCGCCCACCTCGCGCAGGGGCGGGCCGTCCTGGCGAACCAGCAGGCGAGCCCTGCCTATGCCTTCAGCGAGGCGCTCCAGTCGACACTGACGCAGAACCATCCCCGGGCGCGCATGTTGACCGTGGAGATGATCGATCAGATGAATCTCGAGAAGTCGCTGGCGTTTTACAAGGATCGCTTCGCCGATGCCGGTGACTTCACCTTCGTTTTCGTCGGGAGTTTCGACCTGGAAATGATGAGACCGTTCGTCGAGCGCTATCTCGCCTCGCTGCCCGCGCTGCACCGGAACGAAACCTGGAAAGACGTGGGGATCCACACGCCGAAAGGCGTCGTTGAAAAGGTGGTCAGAAAGGGGATCGAGCCGCAGAGCCGGGCGGCGATCGTGTTCAGCGGGCCGTTCCAGTACAACCAGAACAACCGGGTTGCGATCCGGGCACTCGGCATGGTCCTGGATACAAAACTGCGCGAGGTGCTGCGAGAAGACCTGAGCGGGACCTACGGCGTCAGCGTAGCCCCGAGCTACACGATAATCCCACGCCAGGAGTTCTCATTCACGATCCAGTTCGGCTGCAATCCGCAGCGCACGGATGAACTGGTTAAAGTCGTCTTCCAGGAAATCGAGAGTCTGAAGCAAAGCGGTCCCAGCGAGAAACAGGTCAGCGACGTCAGGGAGGCGCTGCTTCGGGACTTCGAAACAAATTCCAGGCAGAACAGCTATCTGCTGAGCCAGATCTATCTCCGTTACCAGGTTCCCCAGGATCTCGGGGAGTTTTTCGGTCTGGGCGAGTTTTACAAGACCCTGAATGCAAAGATGATCTGGGATGCGGCCCGGTCGTACCTCACCCCGGACAATTACGTGAAGGTGACGCTGTTCCCGGAGACGAAGTCAGAGTCTTATGCCATCGAAAAGAACCGGGATGATCCCCCGGCCATCCGGCAACGGCCGGCTGCTTGATTTTTCTGATGCAAACCGCCAACACAGATCCCATGGGTTTCACGTGATTCTTCGGTGAAACCCATGGAATTTCAAGCAGGGACACGCGCGATTTTCAGGATAAAAACCCTGTAAAACCTGCGCATCCCCATAACCAGCTGCGCTCGGAGTTTTTTTACAGGCCTCCGGAGTCTTGGTGTCGGCTTGCCGACTGCTTGCCGGCGATCTTGCTGGCAGGCCTGCCGCGGGACCGGGCTGTGGGATTATGTGCAACCGCAGCCTGTCCTTCCCAACCCGGATTATTCATGAATATGCGATCAAAAGAAATTTTTGGACGTGGAAAAACGCTGACAGACGCTGACCGTTCGGTGTCGGTCGGCGTGCAGGAGCTTTTGCCGGGCAAACAGGACGGCAAAAGCTCCTGCCAGGGTTTGTCCGAATCCAATTGTGTTGCCTTTAACCGGCGTCCGGTTCTGCTTCACGAATAATTCGGGCTAAAAGCCCGGAAAAGGTGCCAGAGTGAAGCTCCGGGGGCTCGATACCTCCAGGACATGGTCCCACTCCCGGGCTTCTTTACCGAATTCGCAGAATTCACATGCCCGCGAGAAGCGGCAGTGATTTCCTTTCAACGTTTTCGACGAATCATCAGTCTATAGTAAGTAGATAGGTGCTCTTAGCCCCGGATACAAAATGTTGTCCGATGCAGCAGGCGCTCTGCGGATTGCCGGAGATGAAAAACTGAAAACAAGGGAGGACTCTGCGACCCGGAGCAGCGATCTGGTAGTGCGTGCTCAGGCAGGGGAGACCTATGCTTTCGAACAACTAATGATCTGTTATCAAAGGCAAGTCCTGTGTACGGCGGCGCGCATGCTGCATCGATATGAGGATGCAAAGGATGCCTCCCAGGAAGTTTTCGTCAAGCTCTACCGGTACCTGCCCCGCATCAATCCCGGGGCCGTGCAGACTTGGCTCTATCGGGTGACGATCACCGTCTGCCGGGATCTAGCCAAAAAGAGCAGAAGAGTGACGGAGACTTCGCTGGAGGAGTATGACGCCGGGAATGAACCAGGTTTCCCCACTGGAGACCAGGTCGAGACGGGCGTGGACCTGAGGGAACGGAAGGAGATGTTGCGCCGCGCGCTGCAGTCGTTGCCGTTTAAGGAAAGAGCGGCTTTGGTGCTCCGAGATGTCGAGGAGCTGAGCACCGAGGAGACCGCGCGCGTATTGGGGAGTTCCGCGGTGACGGTCCGCACCCAGATTTCAAGCGCGCGCGTCAAGGTGCGGCGTTACTGCGAACGCGCTATGCGGAGAACAGGATGAGAGGGCACATCGAAGAAGAGAAGATTGCACTAATGGCTCGGGGCGATCTGAATGCCAGGGAAACCCGTGAGCTTGCGCCGCACCTTACCGGGTGCCCCGCGTGCTCGGGCCGGCTGAAAAGCTACGTACAAGATTGTCAGGCTATGACCGAGCTCCGTGATCTTGAGTTTGAAGAGGACGATTTCGCTCGCGTGCGGCGGTCGGTCCTGCATCGGCTCCGGGAGCAGGAAGTTCCACGCGTCCGGATGCATATGCCGTTCTGGCGGTCGGCTTTGGCGGTTGTCATTCTGGCGGCAGTTACGACCTCTGTCTGGTGGTGGCGGAACACTTCCACACCACAGGTGTTGCAGGTTCCGGTTCCGGAGAGACCGGCCCAAGTTATTCAAATGCCGGTTCAAATCAAACCGCGTTCTGCCGGACCTATGAAACCAGCTGTGAATCAGGCGGGGACTTTGCCCCACATGAGACGTTCCAATGCAAGGAGAATGCAGCCATCCAACGAGCTTGCCCGGGAAACCGTCCCTCTTGCGGAGGGCGCAAAGCCGCCTGGGCCCCCGGCTTCCGTGATCTTGGACGATGTTTTCATGAAATTAGAAACCCCTGATCCCAACGTCATCATCATCTGGTTAGCAAGCCCGAAAGGAGTAGGAAGATGACAAAGAAACGAATTTGGCTGGCGGCAGTAGCAGTCGCGTGGTGCCTGGCGGCAACGGAATCCCGAGCCCAGGCAGCACAATCGTCACAACAAGATCCTGCAAAGGTGATCACCCGATCTATTGAAGTGAAGTCCGCAGATCCCTACTCAATCAAGACCACCCTTGATCCCATCGCCAAGGCAAACGGCACGGTAATAACTTACGATTCCCGGAACAAAGTCCTGATCCTGGCCGGTGATTCGGACCGGATCAATGAGATGGAGGGCCTGATAAGGAGGCTTGACGTCGCCCCACCGGTGACCAGGGGCATAGAGCTTACCGTCTATCTTCTTTTTGCAAGCGATGTGGCAGGTAGCGCAGAAAATCTCCCGCAACAAATTGATCCTGCACTGAAGCAGCTGCGCGCGACTTTCAACTACAAGTCCTATCGGCTACTGGATACCGCCTTCCTGCGCAACCGCATCGGAGAATCCGGCAGTACCAACGGCGTCATATCAGGGCCAACCATATCAGTGCCGAACAGTGAAACCAAGCCGGAAAGCCTTGGCCTTGTCACTCAAACGTACACACTCTCCTATAACGCTTCCTACTTGAGCCACGATGAAAAGGGGGATGTCATCCATCTGAACAATGTGAACTTGAAGACTCCGAGCGCCGGTATTCAAACCAATCTGGACCTGCGCCCGGGCCAGCTTGTGGTCGTAGGCAAGACCGCCTTCGCCAGAAGCGATAGCGCTCTGATTGCGATCGTCACCGCCAAAATCGTTGATTGAGCACGTCCGCAAACCGGGAGCCGCGCTCAGAAGAATGACCGGCAAGAATGCCGGTATCATCCAGGCTTTTGCAGGCAATCATGGGTTTCGTCCCGTGTCCACCTCATTTCCGATTTCCGGGAGTTGGATGTAGAGGGCTTGGCAGGCCCGGCTATTTGAAGATACCCTTCGATATTTTCACGTGAACTCCGAGGTTGGGCTTGTCCACCAACTGCGTGATTGCCACATTCCCGGCCATGCTCACGACCTGATAGGCCTGATGCTTCGTAAGCCCCTTCGCGCCGGCCAGAAAATCAATCATCTCCTGGATCGCCGTCTTCGCTGCAATCGCCAGGTCCGGATCCATCGCCATGCTGATAAAGTCCGTCGCCGTTTCCGCCCGCGGCCACGAGAGCTTCATGTCCTTACGGACCGTCAGTTGAATCCGGCCTCGTAATGACGTCTCGATGGCCGTCTGGTCCACTTCGCCATCCCCCTGTGCCGCGTGCCCATCGCCAACCTCGAATAACGCTCCGGGGACGAACACGGGAATATAGAGTGTCGAACCCGCGACGAGGTCCTTGAGGTCGATATTGCCCGCATGCCTGCCCGGCGGGGTGCTGCTGACTCGGCCGAGCTCGGGAGCCGGCGCCACGCCCATGCTGCCGAAAAACGGCCGCAGCGGAATGACGATGCCGGGGAACAATTCCGCCGTCATTGTCTTCTTGTCGAGCTGAATGATCTTCGACCCTGCCGACCGGTCACAGTTCTCCGGAACGAAACCGCTGCAGCCGTTGTACCCATAATCAATCGGAAGATCGATGGAGAGGATTTTTACTTCAAGGGTATCCCCCGGCGCCGCGCCTTCGATGTAAACCGGACCGGTCAGGATATGCCCGCCGGGCCCGCGTTTGTCTCCCGTCACCTCGGCAACAACGGCTCTCAATGAGTCCTGAATCCTGGCTTCCGGCAGGCCGGCCCTTGCGAGCCCCGTCGGACTGTTCGTCAGCAAGGTATCGACATCGATGATGTCGCCCGATGCGATCCGGAGAGCGGGTTTCGCTTCCGACCAGTAATAACCGTATGCCACGGTCGCTGGGGTCGCCTCCAGCCGATGTGTCTTCGGCACCGGTGTCTGCCCTCCGACCGACATTACCAGAACCCATGGAACCGCAATCCCAAAAACCAAGCTACGACGCATTGAGCCACCTCGTAGATACATAAAGTAGAGTTAATCTCCCTTCTTTCCCGGGCGGAGAGGCCACGCCCATCAAGGACTCTCAGAATCGAGTGCAGACGGGGCGGTCAATTCCTGACCCTCGGATTTCATGATGACTCGTAATTTACGTCCGGCGACCTGGCCAAGCCAGAACAATTTGATCCGCTCTCTCTCAAAACTGTAGAAGAATCCGGCTGCATGGACTGTTATAGTATCCCAATGGTGGTGACTCCCATGTCCACAGCAAGAAGGCCCGCGGCGGGGGCAACGGCGTTTGCGTATTTCCGGCGCCGTTGAAATCCCGGCAGAATTTGCGGAGCCGGCGGCGAAGTCTTTGGGGTGGCAGTAGGCGCAATTTCAAACCCGAGCTAAAGGTTATATCACCGGGTTGGGTCAGGAGCAGATTACGATGCGATGCATACGGAACGGACAATTCCTGCTGGTGATCACGCTTGGTTTATCGTTCGGCGCCTGGGGCCGGAGCGGCAGCGTCCAGGCTGGCCGGGGCGCGGCGGTGCAAGGCGCCGCAGCACAACAGGCCGGGCCGCCGGGGAGTGCTGCCGGTCGAGGCGGGCGCGGCGGTGGAGGTGGAGGCGGCGGCACCGGTTTCTACAACTATGATACGACGGCGTCTTCAGGGATACCGATTCCCGATGCCCCGCCGGCAGAGACTCACCAGAAGATCACCGTCAACGGTGAAGCGCTCGCCTACACCGCGCGTGCGGGCCACATGCCGCTGCGCAACGCGACGACGGGACAATCGGCAGCGCATCTGTTTTTCACTTACTACGCCAGGGATGGCGTGAGCGACGCCTCGGCGCGCCCGGTGATGTTCTTCCTGGGCGGCGCGCCGGGCGTGGCGGCAGGTTGGCAGGAGTTCGGCGGGTTGGGTCCGAAGCGGATGAAGTGGGCGGCGGACGGCACTCCCGGGCTCCCGCCCTATGGCTGGGTGGATAATCCCTACACCCTGCTCGGCCAGGCCGATCTGGTTTTCGTGAACCCGGTGGGCACGGCGTTCAGCAGGCCTGACCAGCCGGGCCGCGGACCCGATTTCTGGACCACGGCCACCGACATCGCTTCGCTCGGTGAGTTCGTACGCAGCTTTCTGAACAACTACAACCGCCGGAACTCACCGCTTTTCCTCGCGGGCGAGGACTTCGGCACGGCACGAGCGGCCGGCCTGGCCGGCTATCTTATCGAACACCAAATCCCGGTCGATGGCGTGGTGCTGCTTTCGATGACGCCGGCCGCCGACGCTCTGGCCGGCGACGAACAGTACCTAACGCTGCTTCCGAGCGTAGTCATGGCCGCCTGGTACCACAAGAAACTCGCGCCGGAATTGCAGGCGCTCGGCGCCGAGCAGATCGCGGAACAAGCCCGGCAGTTCGCGGCGCGCGAGTACCTGCGCACACTTTACAAGGGCGACCGCATGACGTCGGAAGAGCGCACCAAGGTAGTGGCGAACCTGTCACGGCTGACCGGACTCTCGAAGGCGTTTATCGTAAACAACGACCTGCGCATCACGTTGGCCCGCTTCACCCCTGAACTGCTGCGCGACCAGCGCCGGGCGCTTTCGAACTCGGACGCACGCGTGACCGGTTATGTGCCCGGGAGCAGCGGCGGAGGACGCGGCGGCTTCGGCGGCGGGGGTGGTGTGGCCGCGATTGATTACAACCAGATCAACCTCGCCGGCGGCTTCCTGACGGCGTACGAGGCCTACTTGCGGCGCGAGCTCACCTTTGCCGGCAGCGGCAGCATCTACTATCTGCTGAGCGGCGGCATCGGGACCTTCACTTCGAGCGGGAGCGACGACGCCAGCCTCGCCGGCCTGTTCGTCCGCAACCCGCGCCTGCATCTGTTCGTGGGAGTGAACTTCTTCGATCTCAATGCGCCGTTTTATGCGACCGAGTTCACCCTGTCGCACCTGAACGTGTCGCCGGAAGTCCGCGCTCACAATATCACCGTGAGTCATTACGAGGCCGGCCAGATGGCGTATCTTGACAACAAGGCGCTGGCCAAACTGCATAGCGACCTGGCCAGATTTATCAACGAAGCGATATCACCGGCACGCCAATAAGCGCACGAAACCAAGGAGCAATGCCATGAGATACAACGGACGATTCAACCCGACGCTTTGCAGCTGCGTCATCCTCATCGCGGCCATGGTTGTCGGCGCTTTCGCGCAGGGCCGGGGCGCCGGCAGCGCGCCCAACAATTTCTTCCGCTTCAATTACAGCCTGGAAGAGATGCAGCCCATCAACTATCCGCCGCAGCCGATCACGACGCAGCATCAGATTACGCTCGGCGGTGAGACGATCCAGTACACCGCCCACGTCGGATTCATGCCCATCCGCAACGCCACCAGCGGCGTGAGCGAGGGACACCTGTTCTACATCTACTATTCCAAAAACGGCGTCACCGACAAGAGCAAGCGGCCGGTCTGGTTCCTGTTCAACGGCGGACCGGGCGCGGCCACCATCTGGCTCCACATGGGCGCCTTCGGTCCCAAGGTGGTGAAGCTGAACTCGAACGGCCTGGCGACGCCGCCACCGTACACCTACGTCGACAATCCCAACTGCCTGCTGGATACCGGCGACCTGGTCTTCATCGACGCCATGGGCACAGGTTTCAGCCGTCCGGACCGGCCCACCTGGGGTCCCAACTTCGGTGGCGTGGACAACGATCTGGCCGCCTTCGGCGAGTTCATCCGCAGCTTCCTGAATGAATACAATCTCTGGGGCTCGCCGCTCTTGGTCGGCGGCGAGAGCTATGGTACGACTCGCGCAGCGGGTTTGGCCGGCTATCTGACCGACCGGAGCATGCCTCTTAACGGCGTGATGCTGCTGTCGGCGGTCATCGACTCTAATGCAGGAGCCGGCATACAGCGCCAGCTTACCACGCTGCCGACGGAGATCATGACCGCTCACTATCACAAGAAGCTCGGGCCGGAGCTGCAGAAACTCACCGCAGACCAGATGGCCGAACAGGCGCGCCAGTTTGCCTCGGGTGAGTACCTGGAGTATCTGTTTGACGGCGCCCGCGCCTCGCAAGCCCAGCGCGACAAGGTGCTGAACAACTTTGCGCGCTTCACCGGACTCTCGAAGGCCTTTATCGACGCCAACAACCTGCTCATCCCGCTGGGGCCGTTCAGCACCGAGCTGTTGCGCGACCGGCACATGATGACCTCGCGTCTGGACTCGCGCCTTGCCGGCTACCAGATCGATGCCGGCGACACCAATACGAGCTTCGATTTCAGCAACGCCAACATCACCAACTGTTTCCTCGTCTGCTTCGAGGCCTACATTCGCAATGACCTGGCCTACAAAAACGACAACCTCTATTACCTCTCGGGCAACGCACCGCCGTGGTCAGGCGAATACAACACAGTGGTCAACCTGGAGAACGCCTTTGCCAAGAATCCGCACATGCATCTTTTCGTGGGCATGGGGTATTACGATTTCGCCTGCCCCTTCTATCCCGTCGAGTGGACCATTGCCCACCTGAAAGTGTCGGACGAAATCAGGAAGAACAACATCTCGCTGGGATATTATGAGTCGGGCCACATGGTCTACATCGACCAGCCCTCAGCGGCAAAGTACCACGCCGACCTGGTGAAGTTCGTGCGGGCCTCGTTGCCTAAATGAGAGCTAAGAACCGCTCTGTATCTCGGGAGTTTCCCGGCAGGTTGGCAGCTTGGAAGCAACCGCTCAGATATGGATGGGGCGCTGATGCAGGGCGTCGATTTCTCGATTTTTTTCCCCGGCTTAGCCCGTATTACTCATGAATGTGCGACCAAAATGCAGTTTTGGACGCGGAAAAGCGCTGACCGGCGCCGCCCGTTCGGTCCTGGCCGGCGGCCGATTCCCTGGTTTTTTCTGCTTGCCATCGAACTTCATGAAGAGTTCAGGCTAAGATGCGTTTTTTTTGAGGGCGTTCTTTTCCGCCGGGCGAATACAGGATCGGATGGCGGCGATCAGGGCGTCCGACGGACCGCTCTTGGTCTGATAGCCCTGCGCACCGGCCTGTCGCATGGCGGCGGCTTGCTCGCCCTCCTCGAACATGGACAGCCCGATGACATGGACCTCGGGCAGTTCCTTGTGGATAATGCGCGTAGCCTGAATGCCGTCCATCCCCGGCATGTTAATATCCATGAGGACGACATCGGGACGGATCTGACGGGCAAGGTTTACGGCGGCTTCGCCGTCGGATGCCTCGCCTACGATTTCAAGGTCGGGCGTGATTCGCAGTAATCCAGCCAAACCCTGGCGCATGACCACGTGGTCATCCACCAGCAGGACACGAATTTTCTTTTCCGCGCCGGGCGTTACCGGCCCGCGCTGCGGAGACATGACCACGGACACCCGCGGCGGTCGCTCGGAAAGTGGCTGGCCCGCCTCCTCCGCGGGCGCCGATTCAGGACCGACCAGCCTGAAGCGGCTGCCTCGTCCCGGGGCGCTGTCGATCTCCATCCTTCCACCCAGCAGACTCAGGCGCTCGCGGATGCTGAACAGGCCGATGCCACCGCCGCTGCCTCCCTGGGCCCGGAGCTGACTCGGATCAAATCCCCCGCCCTCGTCATCGACCACGATCTCGATCCGGCCTTCCCGTTGGGTGACTATCACAGCAGCCGACTTTACCCCGGCGTGTTTGACGACGTTGAACAACAGTTCGCGAGTGGCCTGGAACAGCAGGACAGTCACTTCCTCCGGCGCGGGCTGAATCTGCCGGGGTACCAGGAGACTGGCACTCAACCCATGTTTGTCGCGCATCCAGCGTGCCAGCCATTCCAGCGCCGGGACCAGCCCGCCCTGGCGCAGGATGGGCGGGCTGAGTTCGGCCGTGAGCGAACGGGAAGTCTCGATGGCGTCGTCGATAAGGTCCGCCACCTCCTCGGCCGTCCGACTCACATCCTGGCTGCGGTCCACCAGCACAAGCCGGAATTTTGCGGCGACCAGGATTTGCTGGAGGCCATCGTGCAGAACCTGCGCCAGCCTTTGCCGCTCTCGCTGCTCGGCCAGAGTCAACTGCGCGGCCAGCAACTGCAACTGGCCCGACCGTTCGCGCAGGGCCTGCTCCGTGAGGATGCGCTCGGATACCTCCTCGTGCAAGGTTGTGACCGCTTGTGACAGTTCAGAGGTCCGCTCCTGCACCCGCAGATCCAATTCATCCTTCGCCTTGCGGAGAGCCTCCTCCGCGCGCTTGCGTTCCGTGATGTCGCGGGCCACATGCACTGCTCCGATCATGCGCCCCTGCGCATCCGAGATGGGGGTCGTGCTGACGAGGAAGTCGCCGCCCAGGCGGTCTTCATGGACTTCCGCTATGTGTTCCCGACCGTCCGCCAGGGTCAGGACATGGGGGCAGAAAGCGGGCGGGATTTTCGCGCCGTGCACGTGCTCATAGCATTGAAGACCGGTGCACCCTTTCGGGAAAGTGGCCAGCCGCCTTTCCATGGCTTTGTTCATGCGCATGATCTGGAATTGATTGTCCAGGATTGCTATCAGGTCGGGCACGCTTTCAAAGGTCCGTTCCCACTCTTCTTTGGCCTGGAGCAGCGCATTCTCGGCCCGTTTTCGTTTGGTCAGATCCAGTGCGAAGACCGCAACTCCCGTCACGTTGCCGCTCGCATCCCGGACCGGATTGTGGGAGATCTCGAAATAGCGTCGCGTTGTTTCATCCTGACCGGCAATCGTCTCGACCGTGACCCGTTCGCCGCGCAGCGCCCGGTCCAGGTTCTTCTGCGCGGCATCGCGATCCCGGGTGACCGTGTGGTAATCGAGCGCGTTGTGCCCGATCTCGATATTTGCGCCGAAAAGCGCCTTCATGACTTCGGCGTGCTGCATGTTAAAGCTGGTGTAGCAGTAGTTACGGTCGACAGAGAAAACCGGCCCCTGGGCGCTTTCAAAAATTGTCTGTAGCAGGGAGCGCTGCTGTTCCAGACTCCTCTCGGCGCGTTTGCGGGCCGTGATCACCTCCGAAAAAATGATGATGCCTCCGATCTGCTGGTCGCCGGTCCGCCAGGGGTGGATCTCCCATCGGAGCCATTCAATCCGGCCATCAGGCCGGACGAACTGATCCTCCTCGCACTTCTCGGACGCTCCTTGCAGACACCGCTGGTGAACGGCTTTCCATCGGTCTTCGATTTCGGGAAACACTTCGTAGTGACTGCGCCCGATGATCTCGCCCTGCCCCAGGCCGTAATCATGTCGCCACCGGTCGCTGTGGGCGAGGTAACGCATCTCGCGGTCGAACATGGCTACGGCTGCCGGAGCATGCCGGACGAACAGCCGGAAGATCTCTTCGCGCTCTTGCAGAGCATCCTCCGCCTCACGCCGCTTCTCGTCCGTCCGATTGACCGATCTGGCGTTCATCCAGACCAGCCAGAGCAGGCAGACGGTAAAAGCGACCGCTACCAGGGCCACACCGATTTCCGAAGCGAAGGCGCCTGCACGCTCTCCCATCAGCCGCAATCTGCCGACCAAAAGCGGAATGATGAGGAGGGCCGGCAGGAGCCGGCGGGCCATAACGCCACCGGCATGTTCACCAGTGAGCACGCTCATCAGCCAGGTATCCGGACGGAGATAAAGAATTGCGATACAGAGGGCGCAGAAAGCGATGCCGGTATTCAGCGCCACCGGAATGTCCAGCCAGCCGGTCATCGCCTGAACATCGAGAAGGTAGCTGACCGGCACCAGGTAACTCGCGATGGCGGCCGGCAATATGACGGCATGAGCGATATTCGCCCCCCGGCGACCGCCGGCCGCCAGCAACATGAGGGAGCAACTGCTGACCACGAAAAGGATCGCGGTCAGCAACGCCGGCCGGTTGGGAGGCGCAAAAAAAAGGCCGAGGAATGGCGCGTTCACCAGGGATGGGTCCTGCCCTGTAACCATCGCGACGACGTACAGCACGGTAATCAGCAAACCCACCACGCACACCAGTACCGCGGGCGTTTGAAGAATCGGGAGACTGCGAACGTTGGACGGCTTCTCCTGCAAAAGAGCCAGTTCGATTGCCTGCAGGGCCAGACAAATCGCCGTGATCACCCTCATGGTGATCCACCGGGGGCTGATGCTCTTGAGCAGGGTGATGTCCAAAATCCATCCCAAGAGGGCCAGGAAGCTGATCGCAAAGACGGTCACGATTGCCAGCCTGGCGATCGTCCTCGCAGTACGCGGCTCAGTCAATGAATGCCGAAGTCGCATCACTATCCTCCCCGTCCGCTTGGCGTCCAGGAGATTCCCCGCCGGCAGTGTGCCCGTGGCCGCGGAGTATTGATTTTCGGGACACGGACTTTTGCCCGGCGGCCACGCTGAATTCACATCAATTCAGCATAACCGAAGCTTCTTCTTAGGCCAGCATATTCTTGCGTTCGCGCCGGAAATTCGGAAAGAGTCACCAAAGGTGCGAGGTCAAAAAGCACAACATTTGGGTAGGCTAATGGCAATCGGGCCACATGGTCTACATCGACCTGCGGTCGGCGGCAAAGCACCACCTTCGTGACCCTGACCTGGCCAGACGTCCGGATCAGCCCGGCCCAGAAGCCGCTCGTCATGTCTGGATCGCCTTTCGTCACAAACGCATTGGAGCTCAGTCCGGACCCATCTACAGTGAACTCAGATTATGGCTACGATCGAATGTTTTCATCTCGTATCGAGCGCCCCGGGATCGCGTGCCCCGTCCCCGATTCTGGAAGCCGGCACCGCAGAGCACCGCATGGTCGAGACGCCTCGATCAGAGGCGCATCCGAGTGGGAACGCTGGAATTCGGGCGCATGAACGACGGGGATTCGTCCTCCGGTGCGAGTGCGAGACAATTCGCAGAGCTCAGTTGGGCGACGCCCTGGCCTGGGAAACCTTGGTCCGGCAGAATGTCGGTTGGATTCTCCGCACGTGCAGCCGATGGGCAGGTTCCCGTGGCCGAGCCGAAGATCTGACTCAGGATGTGTTCATCAGAGTGTTCCAGACTCTCCACTCTTACCGAGGTGAACTTAGCCGATTTCGGATCTGGTTGAATCGCATCACCCGAAACCTGCTGATCGACGACTACCGCAGGAACCGCAAGGCGCGGCGTACCGTATCCTTTGACAGCGCCGACGAGCGGACGCAAAGTGTTCTCCGTGCGGTGCCCTCAGGCGGAACCAGCCCCGAAGCCGATTTCGAGAGGCGGGAACGGAGAGCCGCCCTATGCAGGGCGCTCCGGCTGCTCGCTCCGGAAGTGCGGGAGGCGGTCATTCTGCGCGATGTGCGGGGCCTTACCTACCAGGAGATCGGCCAATTGCTCAAGATGCCGGTGGGAACCGTAAAATCGCGGGTTCATCGGGGCAGGATCGAGCTGGTCCTCCGCGTGCGGCAACAAGCAACGTTATCGACCGGTTTGGGTCCGAGTGCTTCTGCGGTAGCATAGAGCCGGCAGACGACAAAGGAAGGCGACATGATCCTGAGGCGCGTGGGATTTAATGTCTTGCTGATCCTCCTCGCCGTCAACCTGATGGCGCTGGGCGAGCTCATTCATGCGCTGATGATGATGAATTGGCGGCCCGGCACGACCATGGGCCAGTTGTTTTTCGCGCAATTGTCATCTGCGGCCTGTTTTGGGATTCTGATTCCTCTCATTGTCCGGCTTGCGGAGCGTTACCAGCTGGCTCGTGAACGCTGGTGGAAGAACTTGCTCCCGATAGCCTTGGGAGGAGCTTTGGTCTGCATGATTCACCCTGCCCTGTACACAGGGCTGGATCGCCTCATCGGTGAGGTGCTCGGCCCGCCCTACTCTTTCCATTACCGTTACGGCTATGCCTTTGTGGAGGGCCACGCGGAGGTTCCGTTCTGGAAAGTCTGGTGGTACGTCCTGACCTACTACCTTACCTCATTAGTGTTCTTCTACGCGTGCGTCGTGGCTTTTGTATCTGCGCGCCAGTATTACCAGTTGCTGCGCAAGAGCGAGCTCGATCGCATCCGGCTCGAGTCGGGCCTGGCGCAGACCCGCCTCCACCTGCTTACGATGCAGCTGCACCCCCACTTCTTGTTCAACACGCTGAATTCAATTTCCGAACTCATGTACGAAGACGTGGCAGCGGCGGAGCGCATGGTTGCGCGGCTGAGCGAGCTGCTGCGCCTTTCTCTCGACCAGCGGGATGTGGCGCTGGTCCCGCTCGACAAGGAGCTCGAATACCTCGGAGTCTACCTGGAAATCGAGAAGATTCGATTCCAGGACCGGATCACGGTGGATCTCGAGATTGCACCGGCCGCGCGAGAATGCCTGGTTCCATTCCTGATCCTCCAGCCGCTGGTGGAGAATGCGGTACGGCACGGCATTTCGCGGCTGAGCCGGCCGGGGAAGATCCTGATCCGGGCCCGCCGGGACGCGGACCGTCTCGAATTCGAGATCTCCAACGACGGTCCTGCAGCTGCAGTGAGGATTCCCTCGGAGGGACTGGGCCTGGGCAACACCCGCGATCGGTTGAGAGCGCTTTATGGGGAAGATTTCAGTCTTGGATACGGTGCGATCCCGGAAGGGGGTTGGAGGGTTCGCCTCGCGATCCCCGGGGCGCGCGTCGAGAGCCCAGAGACTATGTGTTGATTGCGTTGCCCGGGTTCTCGCCGCGGTATCCCGCTTCCGTTCGGAACTATCGATTGTGATGCTGAACCTGATCACGACATTGGCGCGGAACCTCGAGGTCCGATCGCACTTCCTGTTAAGCGTTATGCCTTTCCGCGTGTAGAATGATGAAAAAAGGGGGGTCTCCGCGTGTATCGCGCGCTGATTGTAGATGATGAACCTCTCGCTCGTAAGAGGATCCGGCGCATGCTCAGCGGGGAATCGGACATTTCCGTGGTCGGCGAGTGCGCTGACGGGCACTCGGCTGTCTCTGCAATCAACGATCTGAGCCCCGACCTGGTCTTCCTCGATGTGCAGATGCCGGAGATGAACGGCCTCGAAGTGATCCGGGCTGTCGGCCCGCGCCGACTCCCTGCCCTGGTTTTCGTGACCGCCTACGATACTTACGCGCTGCAGGCCTTTGAAGCGGAGGCTCTCGACTACCTCCTCAAACCGTTTGACCCACTCCGTTTCCGAGAGACTCTGCAACGGGTCCGCCGCCGCCTCGGGGGGCAGGGCGGCGACGAGCTCAGCGAGCAGATCCGGCAGCTGGCGAGCCGCTTCGGCGCCGAGCCGAGGTATCTGCAGAGGCTGGTGGTCAAAACGGGGGACCGGGTGCTCCTTCTCAACATAGGCGATGTGGATTGGCTGGAGGCGGCAGGCAACTATGTCTGCGTGCACGCCGGCAAGCAGAGCCACATCGTTCGCGACAGCCTGGGACATATTGAATCGCGCCTCGATCCTGAGCACTTCGCGCGCATCCATCGCTCCACCGTGGTGAACCTCGACCGGATCCGTGAACTGAGGCCGCATTGGCACGGCGACTACAAGATCATCCTGCAGAGCGGTCAGGTCCTGCCGTTAAGTCGCCGCAACCGCGGGGCGTTGACTGAAAAGCTCGGCATCCAGGGGCCGCTGGCGTGACCAACGTCCAATGCCATTCCCGATTTTGCTCTCGGCCAGCAGGAGCGCGCCACGCAAGGACTGGCTACTTATAGACAGTCGTGGAATATTGAGATAGAAATCAAATTCCGAGCCCCGAAGGGGCGAAAGAGAATAGCACCGGGCCTGAGCCCGGGGTTGAGAGCAAGTGAAGAAAGAGCCTTGAAGGGGCGACACATCTTTCCTCGGAATTGTGTCCCTATAATATCTGATCCTCAATAGGCAGCTGGAGATTCTGCTTCTGACGGCCGCAGAGGTCCGTCATCGGATCGGGCAGAGAGAACTGGAGGTGTAGCATGCGCGGCCTTGCCGTCAAGCGCCGCCGGGGATTATTCCTGGCCGCTGCCGTGGTCATTATGGTGTGGGGAAGCGTCGGCTTCTACCAGGGACTGCACAGCGGATTCAGCGGCGGCTGGTATTGGGCCGGACACTCTCTTGGGCCTTTTGCTCCTTCAGCCACCTTTTGAGGACCCTCGTCGCAAAGCGATAGTGGCTGCCGGTGTTCGGTGCAAGATACGTCGTGAGTGGATACTTCCCCGTCCAGGCGAAATGTCCGGGGATGAGGAGCTCCTCAGGCGACAGCTGCCAGACCAGGGCGAGGATCTCTTCATAACTGGATTCAAATCCCTCTATAACCTTCTTGGTCGAACTCCGGCGGTGCTTGCGCCAGATGGCCCGGTTCAGCTCCGGTATCTGGTTCCACTTGTATCCCGGAGCGGGAAGGGCGGGTTTTCCACCCTCGCGCCCCTCGCGGTACCAGCGCAGGAACATCTGTTCCCACTCCATGAGGTGGGCGAGGAGATCTTGTATGGCCCAGCCGTCACCCCAGACCCCTTCCTCTCGATAGCGTGACCTCGGTATGGACCTCGCGAGCTCGACAAACGCCTGGTGCTCCTTCTCGTTCCTCTCCAAAAGCTCCCGCTTCGAACCGAATCTCATGGTAGACATCCCCCATGCGTGCCACATGCCCGGCATGCTCCAGCCTCTCTGCGCGACACGGAAGTTCAGCGGCAGCAACCTGTGGTTGCCGCGCGCCTGGGCTGGCATGTCGGATGTTGCCAGGTTCTGATTCCAGCTTCACGCCGACGGCCTCGTCCTCCTGCGAGTTCCTCCGGACTATAGCCTGCCCGGTGTCCTTTCGAGTTCGATCCAGAACGGGAGCCAGATTCTCCCGCGCAGTCGACAGCCGTGACGAATCCGGCAATCAAGACCGTCACGACGGCGGCAGACATCGCCACGAAAAAGATCGAAATCATTCTGGCATCCCGGTGTTTCATTTCACTCACCCCCACAGAAATTCCGAGCGGCAGGTTCAGCGAAGATTTCCGACGTCGAGCTTTTCGAGCCGGGTATAGTCCGGCGGCACGCTGAAAATGCCGGGGGGGACGATCTTCTCGGCGATTTCAACTACGCGCATCACATACTTTTTGTTGAATGGAAACCGCCCGGTCTCCTGTTCGATTCCCATTTGGTATCCCTTCATGCGTTTCTGCATCTCCTGCAGAAGCGCTTCATCTTTGTTGGAAACCAGCAGGCGCATGTTGGCAAGCGCCTCGTCGAACAACGCGACGTTAAAGGGAACGTCATTGGTGGTCCAGACGATGTTTTCCGCACGGTCCGTCTGTTCGCCGCCATAGGCGCTCCAGTTGATCAGGCGGAAGCCATTGCATGTTCGTCCCAGAATCTGCTGCGTTTCGCCCAGCGATTTCACCCGCCCCGACGTCTTGCGCTCTTCGAAAAATCTCGCGAGTTCAGGAGCATATGCCGTCGCCCGATTCACCGGCGGCGGGACTTCCAGATAGGTCTTTCGGTTGTGGTTCAGAAAAAGGAAGCGGTTCTTTTCCTTATCCAGGATGAAGGTCCGGCCTCCCTCGAGCAGCGCGACTTTGTTGCCCGCATGCCAGCCTTCCTCCATGGAAAAAAAGCGGGACTCGGCCTCGAGCCAGAAGAAATAGTCGGTCTCCCGGGTGATCATGCGCCAGTAAACGGCACGAACACCGGCTCCGGAGGCAGGCGCTTCCACGGGCTGCTGGCTTGCAGAAAATGGGCTCCCAGAATACTGAGCGGCCGGATCCACCGTTGGATTCACCGAGGCGGGCCGTCCGGCCATGGGCATCACCAGAACCGCCATGCCCAGGATGACGAGGGCGGCTGAAGCCGCAATGGACTTGCGATGATGCCAGGTTTTTTTCTCCAGCCAACGAATCCGCGCCACCAGCCAGAAGGGTTCTTCGAACACACCCAGCAGGCCCATTCCGGGTTCCACCTTTTCCGTCAGGAGTTCCCGCGCGGTGTTCAGAAGGGTTTTCCGATAGGCTTCGGTCCGATCCTGAAGCCGGGCCGCAAGGGTCTGGTCACAGCACATTTCGCGTACATGGCGCAACTGCCGGTTCGCCCACAGCAGGAACGGATTGAACCAATATGCGACCTGCAGCAGCATGACCAGGCCGTGAACCCACAGATCGCCCCGCTTCACGTGGCACAACTCGTGCAGCAGGACGTGCTCGGCTTCCTCCCTGCTCAGATCATTCAGATAGTGTTCCGGCAACAGCAGCACCGGCCGGAACACTCCATAGACCGCGGGCGTCGCCGCATCCCGGGAAAAAACGATGGCCGGCAGTTGCTCGAGATTCAGGCGCCCGCTGGTTTCGACCAGCAGCTCGTGAAACCACGGGGGGATCGTTTTGCGCTCCTCCTGTTGACGGTGCCAGCGGCGGAGCTTGGCCATCTTGAAGATTAAAAGAAACAGAAAGAGGCTCATGCCCGCCAACCAGAATGCAAGAAGGTATGCCTGGGGGACCAGCCGTGAAGATGCGGCAGGCGTGACTATTTCGGGCCGGCCGGAGCCGGCCACCGGCTGCGGGATGGCAGCGGACTCCGGGAGCGCCGGTTCCGCTCCCCGCAAGGCCGCCGGCGAAGGAAACTGCCGGTCCCAGACCCGACCCAGCAGCTGCTGAGTTTCCCCCAACAGCCGAGGCACCACCGCCGTGGGGAGATGCCAGCCGGGGGGTATCAGGAGCTTCACGAAGATCAGCAGCCAGAGCACGTACCGAATCTGCGGCCAGACCCTGCGCCGGATCAGCAGGTCAAGGCCGCTCACCAGGAGAATCAGGAGGCTGGCCTGCCAAAACATGGATCCCATCCAGTCCCACCATCGATACGCAATGATGTTCCAGAGTTCGATCATTTCTCCTCCTTTTCCCTGCGTTCTTCCTCCTCGAGGAGCTGAGCCAACTGGCGACGCTGTTTTTTAGTCAACTTCCGCCCTCTGACCAGGAAGTGGAGCAGGGGCTCCATTGCGCCGTCAAATGCCTGATTCAGGAAAGTGCTCCAGGCGCTGCCCCGGGCGGTCTCGGGTGAAACGAGAGCCTCGTAGACACTGACGTTTTTGTTCTTGCGCTCGCTGACGGCCCGCTTGGTTTCCAACCGCGTCAACATTGTCTTGACCGTGGTGTAGGCCCAGTCCACGCCTGGAGGCAAATGCTCGATCAGATCCCGGACCGTGGCCGGCTGGCAGCGCCACAACGCCTTCATGATCTGCCATTCCGCCTCACTCAATCTCATGGGAATGCACTCCTTTCTACATTTGTAGAAAGAATCTCATGAGCCCGATGTCCTTGTCAAGGACATTTTCTACATTTGTAGATGCATGAAGTCGTATCCCTATCGGAACGACAAAGGCCAGATAGTCAGCGTTCATTTTTCAGGTCCTCACCGATTTCCCCTTGTGCTCCCGAACAGAGGTGCTTATAAGAGAATGGCATGCGTTTTTTCCAACATTTTTGCGTCTAATCCTAGAGGCTGCGCAGCAGCCCCCATGCGCCACACCCTGCGCATGAAAATGCATGACCTTATTGCCGAAGGAGGCACGCATGAAGCGTTGGATGAAAAGAGATTTTGCGCTGGCCGTTGCTGTTCTGGTTGCGAATCTCGCGCCGGCGCAGAAAGCAACGTCGTTTCACGAATTCCTGCTCCGGCTCCTGGATATCAAGGCCGGTATGACAGTGGCCGACGTGGGTGCGGGTCGAGGAGAACTGGCCTTCCTGCTGGTCCACGAGGTCGGACCCGAGGGTGAGGTTTACGCAAACGAAATATCTCGAGAAAAGATCAACCAGATCGAAAAGGGGAAACGAGAGAGGAGTCTTGCCAACCTCACCACCATTCTCGGTGAAGTTGAGGATCCCCGTTTGCCGGAGAAAGTCGATTATCTTGTCATGGTCAAGGTGTTTCATCACTTATCCAAGCCGGACCAGTTCATGAAGAATGCCATGAAGTATTTGAAGCCGGAGGGCCGGCTGGTCATCACGGCCGTTCTGAACAAGCGGAATCCTCAAGCCCAGCCCCGCACATTCACCCTCAACGACCCGTGCGTAAGCGATCCCGAGGTAACAAGGAAAGCGATCGAGAAGTCGGGGCTCCTCTTCGAGAAGATCGCCCTGTACAACGACCCCAATCCGCGGGCAAGTTGGCCTACAAGCTACGCCTTGGTCTTCCGGTTGCCCCAGGCAGCGCCTTCGAATCACCAGTCTTCAGGATCTGATCCGGCACTCGGGAGCGCCCGAGCCTCCCAAATCGCAACCACGCTAAACACCGCCGAAGGTGTTGTGGCGCAGCTGTATCGCCTTGTGTCTTTCAGGGCAGGCAAGGAAGTGGACTGGGAGCTGGTCAAGGACCTGTTCATTCCCGAAGCGGTGATCGTCCTGCGGGCGAGCCGCACCGCGACAAGTGTGTTCAATCGGGCCGGGTTCGTGGCCGACTTCGCGGCCTTCATCAAGAGTGCGAAACTCGAGGAACAGGCCTTTGAGGAGAGAATCCTGGCCAGCCGGACCCAGGTCATGGGCGACGTCGCCCGTTCACTCGTGCTCTATGCGGCAGACATCCCGGCGGACTCACGCCCGCCCCAGCAGGGTCTCGACAGCTTCCTGTTGATGAAGAAGGACGGCCAGTGGCGCATCGTGTCGATCGTCAATGAACTCGTCGGCCCCGGGGTGCCGGTGCCCGAAGAGCTGCGAAAACACGATACCGTATCGACGCAGGTGCGAGCCGCAGCCCGCTGAGCGCCTCGAGCTGATGAGCCGGGTGGCTACAGCCTTGGGCAACGCTTCGTAGATCAGGATCGATGCCGTAACATGCCAAATCACGGCCGCAGCCCCGATGGCTGCCATAAGGATTGTGTAGTTCATAATCTTCCCCGACTCTCCCTGAAAAGGTAGATTCCGGGTGCCGCAAGGCGCTCAGGGCCCGGCTTAGCGAACCCCTTTCCCGTCCGGTCCCCGGGACATTTCCTATCGTAGGAAACGGGAGACCGACTCCATGACCAACGACTCCACCTCTGTCTTGCCATCCATGGCGAATCGGATGGACAGATTGCCGGATTCGTCCTGCCAGCGGCCTTCAGTGCCCAGTGGCTTCAGGCGAGTGACCCTCTTTGCCGAAAGGTTGTGCAGGAGAAGGGTTCCTCCTTCATATTGAACTACGAACTCGGCCTGCGCCTGCGCCAGCAGGTACTTGCCCGGATAGCCACGGAGCTCGGCCGGTAAGTCCGCTGACGGTACATCCGGCGGTCCGGTGCGGCGCAGCATCATAATCTCGTGCACCCGAACCTCGTTGACAGCGCCCGAAACCGCCGCCTCGAACGTGATATACACACGGTCGGAGAGCGTGCTCTGCCAGATTCCCTTCTCATCCGCATCCTTCAGTGCGAGGGAGATCTTCCCTGGGATATCCAGAACCAGCGACCCATCCTGGACGATGATCCGCACCATGCCCTTGCCGCTGTGGGTGTATTCTCCCAGGTACTTCTCATATTTCTCGGCGGTGAGGGCATTCGGTTTCACCGGACCGCCCGCTCCGATCCGATATTCGAGGATCTCCATTTTGCGCGCATTCAGCGCCGTGGTTGTGGACTGGTGAATCCCGATGCGTATGTGTCCTGAGTCGACGAGGTCGGTTTCCCCGACCGTCGAATCGACAGGGATCCAGCCGGCCTCCTCCATGTAAATCTCGTTCCAGGCGTGCTGGGCGAAGGCGCCGCCCCCGGAGGGGACATACAAGCAGCCCCAGACCACACGCGCGGGAATGCCAACAGCGCGGCAGAACGCCGCCACCAGGAACGAGTGGCCGCCGCACTCACCGCTGCGGGTGTCATACACTCCCCGTGCAGTGCCCCCGCCGGGAATCGCCCCCTCGATGTTCTCGCCGACCCATCGGCTCAAGCGGCGCGCCGCTTCCCAGGAGTCCCTGGAACCCTTTGTGATCTCCCGGGCCTTTTCGACCAACACAGGATCGTCCGACTGGATCAGCTCCGATGCCGCCAGATGATCCTTCAGAGCCGGCTCCCGGCTGAAATCGGGCGGGAAAGGGGGCGCCTTCGAGCCATCGTAGCGGCGATGCTCGATCTCAAACTCGCCCTCCACACGATTGTCCTTGACGGTGCCGGCAAAGCGTTGTCCTGGTATGTTGAGCCCCTCCGGCGACACCCAGAAGCCGGTGGGATCGATGGTCGTGCGGACCTTCATGTAGGAGATTTCTCTGGGATTCGGGATGGAAATGTTGGCGTTGGCGATGAGGTTTGCGTCCAGGTTGGCCGTCTGGACCGCCTGCACCACCGAAGCGTCGGCCAGGTACGAAAGCCGGTTTGGATGTCGGGTCTGGACGGCGATTCCGGTCGCCGGTTCCAGCCACAGCGTCGATTTCATCCCATTCCACTTGTTCAACGAGTCCAGAACGATGGTCTCGTAAGTCTTGCCCGCACGCCGGAGTGTCTCGATTCTTGCCCTGGTGTAAACGGTTTCCTGTACCTGGGCGTCGCGCCCGTCGAAGATCGGATAGGTTTTGGTCTCCAGCCTGCGGCCGACAAAATCCACCACGAGGTGCGGGTAGTAGAGAGTGTTGGCCAGTACGACATCCGGTGGCAGTGGAACCACCTGCTCCTGGTTTGTCCCGCTTCCCGAGACGAATGCCTGTCCGCCCTCGATGCGGATTTTTGATGCCAGCCGCATTCCTCCCTGCTCGATGGTGCTGTCGTGGTAGGTGAATCGACCTGTGGCAGGATCGATATGATAGGTCAGGCCGAGTCTGCTCTCGACTCGGCTCCCCAATGCCGTCATTTGCATCAGAATCGTGTGCTTCAGCAGAAGCATCTTTCTGCCGTCCTGAAGGAGCGGCGAGGTCACATACCGTGCATAGCCGCACAGAGTGCCGTTCATTTCAATCGCGTAGTAGTACTCTCCGGCCGCGGGCGGATTTGAGACCTGGGCCGGCCAGGCCGGCAATAAGAGAGTCGGCAGAAGCAACACCCATCGAACCGATTTCATCGGAAGCCTCCTTTCGGCACCATGCCCGAAAATACCCATTCAGCCTCCACTGCCCAAACTCACAAGCACGCCTCACTCCTGGCTTTCACGCGAATCGCCACCTCCATGAGCCCGTAATATGCGGCGAAAGCCGCCAGGAAAAGATAGAGCTGCGGATACCACGGCACCTCGGCCAGCCAGCGGATGATCGGGATTCCCGGTGCGCCGACCCAGTTCCCGTGATCGACGTTGACGACAAAAGTCGCGATGACGTCGAGCACTACAAAAGCAAGCACCCCTGCGGTCAGCGCGGATATGCCGAACCGCCAGTAAAAGATGTACCAGCAGGCCACAAGGGGCAGTGAAATGGCGCACGTCAGATTGGTGAGCGCTACGTATGCAGGATACTCCCAAGTAGAACCCCAGGCGGCCCGGACGAGCAGCGACAATATCAGCCAGTAGACGAAGGCGGCTGCAAGGGCCAGTCCAAATTTCACGCGCACAATTTCCCGGTCGGTCACCGGCAGCATGCGCAAAAACGCATACGATTCCATTTTTTCGCTCCACAGGACCGAACTGCTCAGCCAGGCGGGCACAAAGATCGCCATCATGGAGATGACGCTGCCTTTGCCCTTCAACAGCAAGAAAGCCGGCAGCGAGAATGTCCCCAGATGGGTGAGGAAAAAGAAGGAGGTTTTTCGAGCGATGGCGAACATGTCACTCTCCCTTCAGCATCGCAATAAGGATGTCGTCGAGACGGGCGTTTTCCACCTTGACGTCGCCGGAGGCGATCCCCGCCGCCAGTTGCTCGCGGATGGCGGAAAAGTCCCGGGTGAGCCCCGAGTTGCCGAAGGGCTGCTCGCGGACATCGGCGAATTGCCTGACCAGGGCGGGATTCAGCGCCCCATCTCTAAAGTGGATCCGCTTCCATCGGGCCAGCAGCTCGTCCTTTTCGGCCTGAAGCACGAACTTCCCGTCATCCAGGAAGTTGACGCATTCGGCGATCTCCTCGAGACCATCGGTGATGTGAGACGAGACCACAACGGTCCGCTCCCCGGCGGCAACGTACTGCCGCAGGCGGTTGAGAATCGTGCGGCGCAGAACCATGTCCAGGCCCGCTGTCGGTTCGTCCAAGATGAGCAGGTCTGCCTCGTGCGACAGCGCAAGTGCGATCGAAAGGAGCGTTTTCTGGCCCCTGGACAGGTGTTTTATAGTTTTCTCGCGGCTGATCTTGAATTCGTCGAGCAGGTGGTAAAAAGCGCTGCCATCCCAACGCTCGAAGAATGAGGCGGCGAAGCGGGCATTGAATCCGACGGACCTGTCGCCGTAGAAGCTCGGCTCCTGGGGGACGTAGCCGATCCGGTTTTTGATCCCCTTTTCCCGGTCGTCATAGCTGAGGCCGAAGACGCAGACTGTTCCGGAGCTTGCCGGGATCTGATGGGCAAGCAGCTTAATCAGCGTGGTCTTGCCGGCCCCAATGGGCCCGAAGAATCCCACGATGCAGCCGCAGGGAATCTCGAGGGATATCTCCCTCAGGGTGAAATCATGGTATTGCTTGGTGAGGCTCTTCGCCTCCAGAATGGGGGGCATCTCAGTCCTCCTGAATCTGCCGTACCAACTGCACAATGTCGTCGGCCGATATGCCGAATTTTTTGCCGGTACCGAGAATCCTCTCGAGCTCGGTTCGGAATTCGGCAAGCTTCTCCTTGCGCAGGCTCTCCAGATCCACCTCAGAAACAAAGGAACCCATCCCGGCGCGGGTGAATATGTAGCCTTCCTTCTCGAGGTCCAGGTACGCGCGCTTGATGGTGATCGCGCTGATTTTCAGCGCTTCGGAGAGCTCGCGGACGGAGGGGAGTTTCTCGTTCGCCTTGATATCGCCTGAGGCGATGGCGTGCTTGAGTTGATCCGTGAGCTGCTTGTACATCGGATCGGGATGGCTTGGCGACAGAGCAATGAACACCACGATCTCCTTACGTAATTAGTATAGATAATATACACAGTATAACTAGTAGTATTTATTGTCAAGAGAAAAATCCAGTGAACGCAGTTGCAATTATATGTTATTGAAAATTAACAACATATACTCATGTGACCAGCGCCATAGGCCGGAGGCTGCAGGCGATTGGAGGAACCTGTCTCTCGCGAGTCCCGAGGTTGTAGCACCTGTCCTCAGAATTTTTGCATTTTTCTCTTGCAATATGAAGATATGCTGATATAGTGCTATATATCATTATAGAGACGGAGGCTGACCATGCAACTCGGCAACGTGACCATCGAAACCGTTCCCGCCCTGGCTGGACTGTTTGCCCCCTCCGGCGAAGAGATGGAAATTGCCCGGCGAGTTCAGGCCAGGCTCTTGCGCCGCAGGATTCCGCAAATGGAAAACCTCGCATGGGGCGGATGCTATTTTCCTGCCGGGGGGATCGGCGGGGATTACTACGATTTCATTCATCTCGGGTTGAGACGCGTCGGCCTGGTGTTGGGGGACATTTCGGGAAAAGGAGTGCCGGCTGCGTTGATGATGGCCAGTCTGCAGGCGACCTTGCGGAGCCATTCCCCTTCCATGGCAGATGACTTGCCGCGACTGCTGCGGTCGGTGAACCGGCTGTTTTGCGACTGCACCGGGGAGAGCGACTTCGCCAGCTTGTTCTTTGGGGACTACCACGATGCGACGCGATGTTTGCGATATGTCAACTGCGGGCACACTGCGCCGCTGCTGGTCCATCGTGATTTCAGCGTCGACAGGCTCGCATCCACCGCGACGGTCCTCGGCATGTTTACGGACTGGGACTGCTCGGTCGGAGAGGCAGCGCTTGTTCCCGGCGACACTCTGCTGCTTTTCACCGATGGTGTGACTGAGGCAATGAACGAAACAGGGGATGAATTCGGCGAAGCCCGGCTGTTGGGTGTGTTGAAGGCATCCCGGCACGCGGCGCTGGGGGCGCTTGTGCATGAAATGGCGGCGGCGGTCCGAGAGTTCAGCGGCAATCGCCCTAAAGACGACGTGACCCTGCTGGTCGCGCGTCCGGTCGAACCGAGGTAGGGGGTGTCCATGCAACTCCATATCAATCCCGGCGACGAGCTGCCCATCTACCGTCAGATCATGCGCCAGATCGTCGACGCGGTGGCCGGCGGGAGGATCGCGCCCGGCGAGCAGCTCCCTTCGCACCGGGACCTGGCGGAGCAGCTCGTCATCGCTCCCCTGACGGTCAAGAAGGCCTACGACGAGCTCGAGCGGCAAGGGCTCATCAGCACGCAGCGGGGGCGCGGCACCTTCGTGTGCGAGCGGGTTCCGGCGATCGAACCCGCAGAGCGGCGCGAGCGGTTGCGGGACGCTGCCCAGCGGCTCCTCTCGCAGGCGGCCTTGAGCGGGGTTTCCTTCGATGAGGTTTTGAGTCTGCTGGCAGAAATCCAGAAAGGAATAGAGCGATGAGAGTCCTCGAGTTCAACGACGTGTGCCGGGCCTATCAGCGCGGAGCCGACGTGCTCCGGGGAATCACTTTCGCCCTGGAAGCCGGGGAAGTCGTCGGCCTCCTGGGGAAGAACGGCGCCGGCAAGACCACGCTGATACGTGTTGCCATCGGGATGATCGAGGCGCAGAAGGGGAGTGTGAGGGTTTTCGGTCTGGATCCCCGCGCGGATGCCCTGGAAGTAAAACGCCGGGTGGGGTACGTATCGGAGGATCAGGTCCTTCCCGAGTTTCTCTCGGTCGGCGAGGTGATCCGGCTGCACCGCGGACTCTTCCCGACATGGGATGACAGCCTGGAGCGCCGGCTGCGCGAGCGCTTTGCCCTGTCTCCCAAATCCAAAATCAAAACCCTCAGCAAGGGGCAGGCGCGCCAGGTCGCGCTGCTCTGTGCTGTGGCCCACCGGCCCGAGCTGCTCCTGCTTGATGAACCGGCGGGAGGTTTGGATCCCTCCGCGCGCCGCGAGTTCCTGGAAACCTCCATACAACTGCTCAACGAAGCCGGCACCACCATCCTTTTCTCGTCGCATTACATGGCCGATGTGGAGCGCATGGCAGGCCGCATCGTCATGATCCACGAAGGCCGGCTGCTGCTCGACAACAACCTGGACGATCTGCGGGAGAAATTCACTCTCGTCATGGTCCCTAAAGTCCCTGAGGACTGGCGCGCACGGCTGCGGGGCGCCGCGGGGTGTCTGTCGGTTCGCGACCAGGGGGACGCCCTGCACGCGATTTTCGCCCTCGAGCCGGAACGCTGCCGCCGCGTCGTAGAGGGGGATCTCGGCTTTCATGACGCCTACTGCACACCCATCGCGCTCGAAGACATGTTCATCGAGCTGGTGGGAGGGAGGTCCTGATGTTTGCCCTGTTGCGACGGGATCCGCTCATCAGCTCGCACGCGCTGAAGATGGGTGTCGTCATGGCTCTGAACGCGGTGTTGGTCGCGGGATTGGCGGTATTGCTGTCCGCCTCTCCCGGCACGCGGACGTTCGGGCCCTTTGGGCGCCTGGCCCTTTTGGCGGTTCCCATCTGGCTTTCCATCTTCCCTTTTCTGTGTTTCGGCAAGGTCGCACAGCGCTGCCTGCCGTTCGACCTGGCTTTGCCGCATTCGGCCCGGACACTCTGGCTGGCTCACGTCATTGCCCTGTCGTTGTTCGGCCTTGCGCTTCTGGCCCTCTCAGGAGGAATTCTGCACCTCCTGTTCTCTTTTTTATATAAGGCTCCACAATATCCTTCCATGTTCCCGGCAGCCTGGATCGACCTGATTCTTCCCATGGCGGCGAGTTTCATCCTGGTCGGCGTCCTTCTGCAACGCGCCAGCCCCTCGCAATGGTGCATCCCGCGGACCGGGAAATACATTTCCTTGTCGGTCCTGGCTGTTTGCGGCGCCCTGGGGCTGATACTTGCACTCGCGGCTCTGTCTGCCTGGCTGGCAATCCTCCCGCTGGTGCTTGCTCTTGTGCTCGGCCATCGGACCTGGCGCTCCGTGCCTCCAACCTTCACTCTGGTTCCATTCGAAGCGCAAGAGTGTGAGCAGCCTTCCGCGGTTCAGAATGACGCTGCGCCCCACAGGGAGCGCGCGCCGGATTGGGAGGAAGATGCAGGAGGCCGCGATGCCGGAGGTATTGGTTTCGCCTGGCTCCTGTTCCGGTCGCTCTACGGCAAGCTGGCCCTGAAAGGATACGCCTGTTTCGCGTTCTACCCGCTCCTGATCCTGCTGGGAATAGTTTTGTCGGGATTCATTTCGGTCTGGAAAGACATCGAACTGCCGCAGCTGACGTGGCTGTTTCTGACGGCCTATCTTCTTTTTACGCTTTTGCCGGCACAGATGGTGCCGCTCCAATTCTTTTCGCTGCTGCCGATCTCGCTCCGCCGCATCTTCGCCTGCTTGATGTTGCCGGGCATTCTGGCCTTTGCCTTGGGATATGGAATTGGAGGGGCCGGCAAGGCTCTCATCCAGGGTTCGAGGCTGATGGTCAAGTTCCAGAAGGAAAGAACGAGTTTGCTGCCGACCTACTCGTCGAAATATCCCCAGGTCCGGGTTCCCGCTCAATATTTCGAGATTGCCTGGGACGGGCGGGCGCCGGAGAACACTTCGCCCTGGGGGGAATCTCACCCGGCGCGCACGGATGCCCTGTACGCGGGGAGCCGCATCGCGGTCTATGAGCCCTTCAGCACGCCCGGGGATTGTACGCCGCAATTCGCCGCGCTTCAGATCAGCAGGGCCATGCAGGCCGTTTATGGCAAGTCGATACCATATCAGCAGGTCCTGGATCGATACCTTGAAGTCAAGGGCAACGCAGCCGTTGCCTTGAAACAAGGTGCCGGGCGGCTTCTGCAGGATTACCCGGATCTAATCCCATTGCGGGAAATCCCTCTCTTTCCAATCGTCATGCTCGTCATCGCGGGCACGTGGCTGCTTATGGCAGCCCTCTATTTCCGGGCTACTCGGGCTACCGTTACCGACGCTCGACGCAAAGGGATCTACTTCGGAATGTTGGCGGTGGTTTTGCTGATCAACCTAGCTCCAGTTCCCACAACAATCACCGGATTCGCCAGGCTGGAAGTCGTGGGGGCATTCCTGAGCGTTCTCATCCGATATGCAGTCGATGCACTGCCGGGAGGCACTCCGGCGCTCTGGTTCATTTGCGCAATCCCACTGCTGGGCTTGTACTGGCTTGCCCAGTCACAGTTCCAGCGCATCGAATTGGTACCGGGCCGCCCATGGCGATAATCGGAAAAATGGACGCGACCCAATTTGGAGCGCCCTGGATGCTGCGCGTATCAGTTCATCCTCGGGAAAACGCAGAGCTTTCCACGTGGCTCCATATAAAGATGGGCAGCATCCCCATGTATGCGTTTATGCGACGGGACTGCTTGGTGCGGAAAGGTATTCTTGGTTGTGGCTGGAGGGCGTGGACACATGCTGCGCCTTACACGGACCTCATACTTTATTCGCGCTCTGGCTTCCCTGGGAACGGGAAGGGACATGAGATTCCAATTGGTGGACGACATCGGAGTGCCGGCCCTTCGGGCCTCCATCATTCGCTGCGGCAAACCCCGCGCTAACGCGCGGGGCTACTCACTGCCGGCGCTTCGCGCCTGATTTGGGGAATGCAATGGAGCCTGAAGATTTTACGAGAAAGCCCGAAGTGCCGGCAGTGAGTGGGGCCAGTCGTGGGAGGCTGTCCAACGGTTGATATTCTGGCCGTGCTGCAATTCTGGCCGTGAGGAGGCCCGAGGGGCCGGCAATGAATAGGCCCGGCCGTGAGGCCGGGAGGGGCGAGGCTCAGGATTGAGCGCCGAAGGCGCGCCACAGACGCCGACTTGCGCGTGAGGCGCAGGACACATGAGGAAATCATGAAGATAAAAAAGCATGACCTTCCTGGGTGGTTGCGGCTGAGTCTCCTGCCGGTTTTCTTGTTGTGTGCCGGGTTGGCGCCGGCACAGCAGAAGCCGCAGCAGACCCCGCAGGAGCGGAAACTCGACGTCGATTCGTGGGAGCACCTCTGGAAAACCATCTACGAGAATCATTTTGATCCGACCTTCGGCGGAGTGGATTGGAAGGCTGTGCGCCTCGAATTCCTGCCGAAGATCGAAGCCGCGGGCGACAAATCGGAAGCACGCAATGTCATGCGTGAGATGCTTTCCCGCCTGAAGTTGACTCATTTCAGCATCATCCCGTCCGAACTTTACGAGGATGTGAGCCGGACCGGCGGCTATCCGTCCGGAGATGGGGTAACGGGAATTCAGGTCCGGGTTCTGGACGGCCAGGCTCTGGTGATGTCGGTTGATCCCGGTTCCCCCGCGGAAAAGTCGGGAGTAAAGCCCGGATGGGAGATCATTCAAATTGGTGAGCAGGAGGTCCCCAAACGCCTCGCTTCCATTGCGGCGGAGTTCGAAGGCAGGACTCTGAAGGACCTCGTTCTGGCCGATGCCGTGGCAGGCCGCCTCGAGGGGACCGTCGGCGGAAGTGTGTCGGTTACATTCCGCGATGGAGGAGGCCAGGCAGTTACCCATACCCTGCGTCTGGCGGAAGCTCGAGGCATTCGTTTTCAGCTCGGAAATCTGCCGCCGGGCCGCGTGTGGATCGAAACGAAAAATGTCGGCCCGGACATCGGCTACATCGCCTTCAATGGCTTTGTCGCGCCTGCAATCATCATGCCGCCTGTCAACGATGCCATGAAATCCTTCATGAGAACTGCCGGCATTATCATCGACCTCCGGGGAAATACGGGCGGCCAGGCGGAAATCGTCACCGGCATCGCGGGCTGGCTCATTGCGGAAAAAGGAAGGCATTTCGGAACCATTCAATTGCGCAACCAGACCTTGAAGCTGGTGGTTCGGCCCCGCCCTGAAGTTTACGCGGGACGAGTCGCAATTCTCGTGGACGGTCTTTCCCTGTGCGCGACTGAAATTTTCGCCGGTGGCCTGCGCGACCTCGGCCGCGCACGCATCTTCGGTTCCCACACCGGCGGCGCCGCCCTGGGGGGAGCCGTCGAGAAACTCCCGAACGGCGATGGATTCATGTATGCCTTTGCCAACTATGTGACCGCCGGGGGCCTGACTATCGAAGGAAACGGCCTGGCTCCGGACGTCGCAGTGAAACCAACAAGGGAAGCTCTCCTTCAGGGGAAAGATCCGGCCCTGGAGGCTGCCATCAACTGGATCAGAAAACAATCCTGGCCTGATTAAATGCAAAGGGAGAAATTGTCGTGGCAACCATAATGAATCGGTTCAGCGGCGCCGGCCGCCGCAACGTGATATTCATGGCGGCGACAACAGCTCTATTGATGACAGTTTTCACAAAGGCAATCGTCGCGCAGACATCCCAGCCGCCAATGCCCAAGGCGGAACAGATCCTTGACCGGTATGTCGAAGCGATCGGGGGCCTGGCAGCTCTGGAGAAAATCAATAATCGCGTCTCGAAAGGGACCATAGCCATCGCCGCGGCCGGCATTCAGCTGTCCGTGACGGTCTATCAGGCCCGGCCGGCCAAGGCTTACAGTGTCATTGAATCAGCGGTCACGGGCAAGATCGAAAGCGGCACGGATGGCGCCGTGGCCTGGCAAATGTCCGCCACGAGCGGCCCTCAACTCATGGAAGGGAAGGAAAAAGCCTTCCAGCTGCATATGAATGTTTTCGACCGGCTGGTCTACTGGCGCAAGGTCTTCAAGCAGGTCGAAACCACGGGTATCGAAGACGTGGCCGGCAGGCCCTGCTATAAGATCATCGCAAATCCGCCGGACCTCGCGCCTCAGACTCTTTATTTCGACAAAGAGTCCTGCTTGCTGGTCAGGGTCTCGCTGACGACGGAAACCCAGGCGGGTACGATTCCCGTGGAGACGACGCTGAGCGACTATAAATCCGTGGACGGAATTCTTCTGGCTCACAAGACCGTGATCAAGAGCATCGGTCCCCAAAGGATTGCCACGATCGAAAAGTACGAGCAGAACGTCAGCCTGCCGGCCGATCGATTTGCGCTTCCGGCAGAGATCAAAAACCTGATCAAATGGAACTTACCTCGCTTCGCCTTCCGATCTGATATCTACTCTGCGTGGAGCGCACGCGCTGGATTGGCCCTTGTGGCACGCCACGCCGGCACCGCGCAGGCGGCGAGGCCGACCAGAAGCAGGAAAATGGCGATAATCGTGTAGGTCAGCGGATCGGTCGGTGAGATCTCGTAAAGCTGACTTCCGAGGGGCGCAGTAAATAGAAGAGCCAGGATTAAACCCGCGACCTCTCCTGCAAGGATCAGCTTCAGTCCCTGGCGCACGACCAGACGCACGATGTCTGCGGAGCCGGCCCCGAGGGCGATCCGAACGCCAAACTCGTGGCTCCGCCGCGCAACCGAATAAGCCACCAGCCCATAGACGCCCACTGCGGCGAGAGACACCGCAATGACGGCAAAAATGACGATCAGAAGCGTCACCGCACGCGGCACATACTGGGAATCGCTCCGCAAATTGTCGAGAGACACCACTTCATTGACCGGGACGGTTCGATCCAGTGAAGAGACGGCGGCCTGGATGGCCGGCACCACCGTGGCCATGTCAGCCGAAACGTGCGCCACCAAGTACAGTCGCGTCCAGGCAAATTGAAACTCGGGGAGATAGAAGAAAGGGCGGGGCGTCTCCGTAAGCGATCCCTGGCGCACGTCATCGACCACGCCGATCACCTTGCACCAGGGGCGCTCGTTGCCCACCACTGGCCGAATCCGCTTGCCGATTGCCCTCTCTCCCGGCCACAGCCTTTTTGCCAATGATTTGCTCACCAACGTAACGAACGGAGCTCCGCCGGGCATGGTCCCATCGATTGCCCTCCAGTCATCATCGTTGAAGTCCCTCCCATCCAGAATACGAATGCCCAGCGTTCTGAAATAATCCGGCGTGACGGTACGCACGCAGGCGATCGGGACACGGGGCGGCGTTTCGGCTTGATTTTCGACATCGAACTCCATAATTCGCTGGCCTTCCAGCCATCGATCGCTGGTACCGGTGGCCGCGATAATCCCCGGCAGGACGCGTACCCTTTCGAGCAAGGAACGCCAGAATTGGATCACCTTCGCATCGGGTTCATACCGAGTGCGCGGCAGGTTCACGGTCAGTGCCAGGCGGCCAGAGGTCTGAAATCCCGGATCTACCTGGGAAACGCGCGCGGCGCTGCGTAGAAGCAGTCCCGCTGAAATGAGGAGTGCAAGCGCGAAAGCCACCTCGACAACCACCAGTGTGCCCCGTAAACCTCCGCGTTCCGGCCTGCCGAATCCACTCTCGGTGGCGTCTTTCAGCGCCTCAACGAGGTTCGTCCGTGATGCCAGAATCGCGGGAAACAGCCCTGCTGACAGGCCGGAGACGAACGCAAGTGCAGCGGTAAACACCAGCACCATGCCGTGCATCCCCATGGAGTCAAGTCGCGGGATGTGACCGGCGCTGAAGCTGCGGAGTACATCAACTCCCCAGAGCGCGAGCAGGGCGCCCATGGCGCCTCCGAGCATGGTCACCATGACCGATTCCGTCAGGAGCCGCCGCATAAGACCGAAGCGTCCCACGCCAACCGCCGCATGAATCGCAATCTCGTGGCGGCGCCCAACCGCGCGCGCCAACAGCAGGTTTGCCAGGTTTACAGATGCGATCAGCATCACGAACACGACCGCCCCACTGAGAAGTCCTATGACGAGCCGGGAGTTACGATTGACCACCACTCGGTCGATGGGGACGAGAACTACCGAAATCTCCGACTTTTCGACGCGGAATTCCGGATGAACGCCAGCCGCGATTCTCTGGAGCTGCGCCTGCGCGGTTTCTAGCGTCTGGCCGGGTTTCAGGCGCCCCACAACAGAGAGAATGCGCCGGTCCAGCATGTCCGTCACATACGGGGGTATCGGCATAAGCAGATCGACATCCAGCCACTGCTCGTTAGGAGGCATAACCCCCACGATGGTGGCAGGAAGGTCATCTACCAGAATCGTACGCCCCACTGCCTCCCGGTCTGATCCGAACTGCTGACACCAAAACCGGTTGCCGATCACAACCACATTGCCGGGATTGCCTACGAGGGTTTCATGAGGATGAAAACCGCGGCCCAAGACGGGCTGCAAGCCCATGGCAGGAAAGAAATCGGAAGTGGTCTGCCAGGCCTGGACCTGCAGCGGAGCATCGGCGCTGGTCACATTCGTGGTGCGCTCATACCAGCCGGCGAGCTGAGCAAACACATCATTTTGCGCGCGCATGGCGAGGAACATGCGAGCGGAGCAGGCGTCGTAGGTGATCCCCCGAACCAGGTCTTGCTCATGGACAACGACGAGGCGTTCCGGTTCACGGAGCGGCACGGGTTCGATCAGCAGCGCATGAACGACGGTAAACACAGCTGTGTTGGCGCCGATACCCAGCGCGATGGTGAGGGCTGCCATGAGTGTGAAACCGGGACGCCTGCAGAGAAATCGATGGCTGAGGACAGCGTCCCGAAGAAATGTTGCCACGCCAGATCTCCATCGGCCGGCATGGTGCAGGTACCGGATGTCTGAAGCAAGAAATTGCACAGGATCGATCGCAAATGCAGCGACCCGATCGGCTCTTGCCTTGTTATTCTACCTCTTTCGCACAGGAGGTGATTCCTCATTTTTGCGCGACGGAAATAGCCGTCACCACAAGCACAAATATGACCTCCAGGAAAATCTGCGTAACCAGCAGAAATAGGTACCACGCCATGCGGCTGGAAAAGGCCGGCTTCGAGGATTTATCCGTGATCTTATGACGAGTTTTGGGGATCACTCAAAAGAATGGACTTTGAGGCCCGAAGATCGATTGCTGGTCGCCTTTTGTGTCTCCGGCATTGAGCAGCACGGTTTTGCCGTGATAGGGAACGGATTGGATATTCTTCCATCGGTGTTACGGATGCATCGGAACGCGTGCGCGCCAGGGCAACCGATGCTTCATTCCTCACCATCCAATCCGCATCGGAAAGAGCTTCGATCAACGCCGGAACGGTCTGCTCCGAAGCTATATTCCCCAGCATCAGCGCCGCCGTCCATCGAACCTGCGGATTCGGGTCGCGGAGTGTCCGGCCAATCGCCGGGGCAGCGGTGCGGCCGATCTTCACGAGTGCATCCCGGGCACGCTGGCGAACCATGCTGCTTGCATCCGACGACACCCGAAGAAGCGGATCCACCGACCTGTCGGATCCAAGGAGCCCCGGGGCCGTGGCGGCTTCAGCCCGAACGTATTCATGGTATTGTTCAGGAGTGCAACTGAACTCTTCCTGAAGAATCGGCAAGGAGACTGATCATAGGGAGACTCAGCCATGAACAGATCTCGACTCACTTCCCGAAGGAGTTTTCTGAAAACCGGAGCGACGGGGATTGCAGGAGCGGCATTTATTTCCGCCTGCTCCCGCCCGCCGCAAGAGAAACCGCTAAAGGACCGAAGTTTCATTTACCGCACCCTCGGGCGGACAGGTCTCCGGCTCCCCGTCGTGAGCATGGGATCCATCTATGCCATAGACCTTGTTCGTGCGGCGCATGATGAGGGAGTCGTCTATTTTCACACCTCGAGCTCGTATTCTGAAAGGAATCACGAGCACCTTCTTGGCGCGGCCCTCCGGGGTCTCCCTCGGGAGTCTTTTGTTATCGCGACCAGCCCGGACCTGCCTGCTCGGTTCGAGAGAGGAAGTGACCGGTCATTGGACCTCGGGAAAGACGCCAATCCAGAACTTATCTCGGATTCTCTTGAAGGGAGTCTGCAGCGCCTGGGACTCGAATATGTCGATATCTACTACCTGGTTTCAGTCGGCAGACGGGAAACCACACTGCATGAGCCCTACATGAAGGCGTTCGAAAAGTTAAAGAAAAGCGGGAAGGCGCGTTTCGTCGGAGTCGGGACGCACAGCAAGGAGCCGGAAGTAATCCGGGCCGCCGCCGATAGTGGATTCTGGGAGGTAATCCTCACCGCCTACAACTTCAAGCAATCTCACCGCGAAGAAGTCCGCTCTGCCATCGGCCAGGCAGCCAAAGCCGGACTCGGGGTCGTCGCCATGAAAACGCAAGCCGGAGTCTACTGGGATGGAACCCGCAGGAAGATCAACATGAAGGCCGCCCTCAAATGGGTGCTTCAGGATGAAAACGTTCACACGACCATCCCGGCATTCTCCAACTACGATGAGATGCGGGAAGACCTGTCGGTCATGAATGATCTAGCCCTGACGCCGGAGGATAGGCGAGACCTGAAGCTAGGGGAAGTATTGGGGCTCTCGGGCACTTACTGCCAGCAGTGCGGACGCTGCCTGGCGCAGTGTCCTGCCGGCATGGATATCCCCACCCTCATGCGCGCCTCCATGTATGCGCTCGGCCACCAGAGGCCGAAAAGAGCTCGGGATACACTCCGGGCGTGGACGGTGGCGGATGTAGCCTGCAGACGCTGTGGCCCATGTGACGTCCAGTGCTCCCTCGGGCTCGATGTGCAGTCCAATGCGCTTGCCATGGCGCGCCTCCTGGATGCTCCCGAGGAGTCTCTCGGGTGAGCGATTCCGATTGTAATAAACGGGATATTCATCAGCTCTGCACTGCGACAATCCTGGGTTCAGGAGTTCTCAATCTTGATCGGGACCATGACCATCAGGGTTGCGAGCGCCACGAGCAGCAGCGCGACGACAGGGTATCCGTACCAAACCAGGCGGCTCAGACTCAGCCCTCGCCGGTTGTGACTGCGGTCCTGCAGCGGCAGGCCGATCGCGAGCAGACCGACGAAACCCGCGAAGCAGGACGAGATCATAAAGGTAATCCCCTCAGAAACCGCCGCGATACTTGCCGTTGAGAATCCCTGCAGGGCCTGGACGACGCCGAAGAGCGACCCGATCAGGCCCGCGCAGGCAAAGCCCAGGACCAGTGAGCCGGTTTTAAAAGTGTGCCCCGACATCAGCCCGAAAATCAGCGCTCCGCCGAACACCACGAGCCAGGCCGGCCAATGGACAAACCAGTCGAATGGCATGGTGGACCCGGCTGCGGCTGGGGTGAAGAGAACCCACAGCATCAGGACGAGGAACAGGATGTGACCGAGCAGCTGTTCCAGACGGCCGGCTCTCTTGCCTTCGCCCGGCGAAGCGTAAATCGGCTCCCCGGTTTCCGAAGGATGCTCAGGTCCGAGCGTCCAAAGGGATCGCACTGCAGGCGTGCTCAGAATTGCCGCCAGAATCAATCCGTAGACGGTTGAGAGCAGTGCGCCCCCCAGGGCGAACATGAAGCCGGCCTGCCCGCCTATGTCCGAACAGATCTGGATCACGAATCCAACCAGAGTCCCGAGGACTCCGAGGTGCAGTGCATTGCGCGCGGCAGCTTCCCAGAAATAAGTGCTGCGCTCCGACGCTCCTGCTGCAGTGCGCTGTCCCGCCGCCTGCCGGAAGGCATTTGCAATCTCAGCCCATCTGAACCCCATGAGGAGCAGTGCGATTTCGCCCACGAGGATCAGGACCGCCCAACGGAGGCTGAGCGGGCATTCATGACGGATGGAAAAGGTCAGGCCGGAGATCAGGGCTATGGGCACACCGATCCTCACAATCCCCGTGACCAAGTTATTGCCGTTGCTTGAGGCTGACATGGAACCCTCCTTTGTCAAGGCTGCCTGGGCGTGCCCGGCCGGATCTCCCAGCGAAATTCGGCGTTGAGCACGGGCTCGGAATTCAGCAACTGCGTTCCGGATCCGGCCGGGAAAAGGGCAAGACTGACCGGCAGATGCGCGTGCAGGTCAACGACCACCAGGGTAAGAATCCGGCTCCCAGGCGAGGTCACGATGAAGGATTTTCGATCCTTTTCACTGCCGCCTGATAAGGGAGCAGCCCGCCATTGTCCTGTGATGAGGCCGGCCACCGCAGGCGCACTGAGGAAATCGTGAATGGGTTCGAGCCGGCGATCCCGAGGCCGGCTCCCAGGCGTCCTGCCCTCCGGCCGGGGAACATTGACAACGCTGGCCTGCATCGAGGGCGCGGGTGCGAACCGGACCTCCTTGCAGCCCGGTCCTTCGATCTCCACCCTGGAGTCACGCCCTTCACCCCAGGAGATCGAGTATCGGACCAGTCGGTTCTGCTCGCCGCGAGCCTGCAGGCTGCATTCCATTTGCCGGGCGCGCTCGAGCCGTCCGGTCACCGAGGATGCAGTCTGCCTGAGGGCGAAGGACTCCGCCAGGAAACTCGACGTGTGTCCGATGCGAAGCGCGCCTCCGGAGATCAGCATCACCACTTCGATCTGCATCGTTGGAGGCGCATGGAAAGGCGCAGCCGCTTCCCCGTCTTCCGCCGGCCGTTCGCGCTGTTGAAGCCGGAGGCTCCGGCGCAGGACGTCACAAGACACATCCGTGGTGATCTTCAGCATCAGCGCCTGGGGATTCGGGTGGAGCCGGATCTTTTCGCGGCACCGCCAGATCGCGGCAAGGGCATCCTGAACGGCGTCCTGCACGAGGTCGGGATTGCGGACAATTCTCCACACGGCCCGCAGTATCCGGCTCTCCATAGGGGCGAGGAACGCGTCGTAGAAATCGTCGCTTCCCGGCACGCGCGCCTGATCCGTCATCCGACAGGCCTCCGGATTCATGCCTGAGATGAAATCCGCCGATCGGCTATCCGGCCGCGGCTCGCTCCTGCAGTCGCCGGTTGAGAGCTCTCATGTTCCACCTCCGCTCCTGCAACCGTTTGAGGTCCGGGATTTGTTTACTTTAATTTGAGTAACAGGCTCAACTTCAGAATTGGGTGACAGACTGGAATGGACCTTAGATCAGGCGATTGAAATCTAACGCCCTCCAGGGCGCTCTTCGTGCCGCAGGATTCAAAGTCCTGGCCTTATTTATTCATGAAGCAGAACCGCACGCCCGTGAAAAGAAACAAAATTGGACGCAGATAAACGCAGGCAGGAGCTTTTGCACGCCGACCAAGACCGAACGGTTAGCGTTTTCCCGCGTCCAAAACTGCATTTTGGTCGCACATTCATGAATAATCCGGGCTGGAGATTAGGGTGCGCATGCTACGCGCACCCAACCATTGGTTTTTGACCGCAGGATCCTGTCGTGCGAGAATAAGCCTCCCATTGAAAGGCTGGAGGAACAACATGTACTGGCAGAAATGGTCTGAGAGATTGAAAAAGGAACTGAGCCTCGACACGAATCCCGTCGCTGTGACTTTCGCCGGAGCCCCGGTGCCCGGCACCGCTGCTCCGCAAGGGAAGGTCTCCGTCTGCCAGGCTTTGAAAAGAGCCTGCGGCGGTGAAGCGATCACCATCACCTTTGAAACCTGTGGCTGCCCCGGCGGCCTCGTCAGCCTGGGGCTCGGCCAGACGCCCGCTGCCGGGAGGGAAAAATTGATTGATTTTCTGGTCAACAAAGAGAAGGTCTACTGCTCGCGTGTCGCGATCCACCGCAGCCAGCAGACCGTTCCGCCGCCCACGGGTATGGCGAACCATGTCTTCTTCTCTGCGCTGTCAGAAGCTCCGGTCCTGCCCGATCTGGTGGCTTTCGTCGGAACTCCCGGCTCTCTGCATAAACTCCTAAGCTTCGCCGCATACTGGCAGGGAGGCTCGATGAAGGCCGAACTTTCCGGCCCCGCGTGCAGGACCGGGATTGCATACCCGCTGGTTACCGGCGAGATCGGGATGTCGTTGCTCGACTTTGGTGCAAGGCAGCTGGCAGGCTTCGAGGAGAACCACCTGCTGGTCACGGTACCTTTTCACAAGATGATTGGAATCCTCCACGCCCTCGAGCATGGTGCCGGTGGGAGGGATCTCGAAGACAGCAAAAGCATCGAGCGACAGATTGACCAACTCGGCAGGGTGGAGCCCGTCTGAGCGAATGTGCACAGTCGGGGCATTCGGGGTCGCACCGGAACCATTTCTTTGTTTTCATAAAATTAAGGTCAAACCAGCTGCCAAAATTGCGCTCTGCGCGTGATTTTTGCGGTTCTTTATGTGATTTCAAGCGATGACGGAATCGTTCGCTACCAGCAGCATCGCAGGTGAGGGTCTCGAGGGTCTCCCGGGCCTCCTGATCGTGATTGCATTCGTCTTCATTTTCGTGGGCATCTTCATTCCGCCCCACGCGACCGATTGGTTGGTGGTCATCTTCTTCCTGGTAGAAGGCCTCGCGGCCGTCGTGTTCCTAGTGTGCCAGCGGCGCGAGCGCAGGGCGACCAATCAACTGGCGCATGAGTTACATCGGCTGAACGAAAATGAAGAACCACGGCCGGCGTCTATCGCGTCAACTTCAGGTGCGCACAGCACGGATGGACCTCAGGGCTAGCGAGTGATCTTGTTTCCCAGACCTGACCCCGGTTCATTCTGCTCTTGTCCTCCCCGAGGTAAAGTCCTATAAGTTGCGGATGCATGACTAATCAAGCCGGACACCCAGCTGCGGCCGCCGGTTGGCTCTTTGTTGCCGGCGTCCGGGCTCACTGGCACCGGCGCACCCTATGAAACCGAGGTTCCCATGAAACGGAGAATTTTCGTTCTGTCGCTGGTCGCGATGGGCGTTGCCCTGATCGCGGTCTCGTCGCAACCGGCAGCGACCCTTGCAGCCAGCTCAAAGTTCGAGGTGTCCTTCCCGTCCGCGCTCGATCAAGGGCCGATCACCGGTCGTGTCTTCGTGGTCATTTCGAAGAGTGGCCAGGGCGAACCGCGGAATCAAGCCGGCGGCTACGGCCAGTCCGTCCCATTTTTCGGCATCGACGTCGATGCCTTAAAATCCGGGCAGAGCGTCGTGGTCGATGCCTCGGTGCTCGGCTATCCGCTCAAGAATCTGAACGAGATTCCGGCCGGCGACTACTACGTTCAGGCGGTGATCAACGTCTACACCGAGGTCCATCGCAAAGACGGACACACGATCTGGGTCCATATGGATCAGTGGGAAGGCCAGCAGTGGAACCGTTCGCCGGGCAATCTGCTGAGCGACGTGCAGAAGGTTCACCTCGATCCGGTGGCGGGTTTCGATGTGCGGCTGAGTTGCTCGAAGAAGATTCCGCCGGTGCAGGTGCCTACGGACACGGCTTTGGTCAAGCGCCTCAAGATCCAGAGCAGGATGCTTTCGGAGTTCTGGGGATATCCGATTTATTTGGGCGCGACGGTACTGCTGCCGAAGGGGTTCGACCAGAACCCGAACCAGAAGTATCCAGCGGTTTACATTCAGGGACACTTCAGTCTCGGTGCGCCATTCGGATTCAACGAGCGCGCACAACCGCCGCAGGAAACCGAAGCTCAGCGCAAGGCCCGCCTGCAACGCAACGGGCGTGAGACTGCATACGAGTTCTATCAAGCGTGGACGTCGGACAACTTCCCGCGTCTGGTTGCTGTGACCTTCCAGCATCCGACGCCGTACTACGACGACTCCTACGCAGTCAACTCCGCAAACAACGGGCCGTACGGCGACGCACTCACTCAGGAATTGATCCCGTATCTCGAACAGAAGTTCCGTATCGTGCCACGGCCGGAAGGCCGGGTGCTGACCGGTGGATCGACGGGCGGGTGGGAATCGCTCGCGCTGCAGGTTTTCCACCCTAAGTTCTTCAACGGCACCTGGACGATGTATCCCGATTCGATCGACTTCCGTCGCTACCAGATGTCCGACATATATAAGGATGACAACGCCTTCGAAATCCCAAACGGCGACTGGGCAAAGCTCGAGCGTCCGTTATCGCGCGACGCGGCCGGTCAGGTGACGCTGACCATGCGTCAGATGAATCAGCTCGAAGCCGTGCTCGGCAGCAAGGTGCGATCGTGCCAACAGATTGCCGCATGGGATGCGGCATACGGCCCGACCGATGCCGAAGGTTATCCGCGTCCGCTGTGGGATCGAATGACCGGCAAGATCGATAAAGATGTCGCGATGTACATGCGCGACAACGGTTACGATCTCAGCTACAACATCCAGAAGAACTGGGCAACGATCGGAAAAGACCTCGCCGACAAGATTCACATCTATGTCGGCGACATGGACAACTATTACCTGAACCTTGCTGTGTATCTCCTGGAGGATTTCATGAAGACGACCGATGCTCCGCCGGCCCACGCGGAGTTTCAATACGGTCGCCCGCTGAAGGGTCACGGATGGCAGCCGATGTCGAACGCGGAGTTGATCCGCATGATGGCCGAGCGCATCAACCAGACGGCACCCGGATTGGTAACCAACAGGTAATGAATGGTCCTCCCTTGCGCGCACCGGTTGCGCTGCCGGGCAGAGAGAGCGCCGCGATCTGCTGCACGGCGCAATGGAGAATGACACGAATCAGAGATAAACGCGTCTCGGGATGCTTCTCGCTTGAATTGATGCATCCGAGCCTCAATAAGATCTCAACGCAGAGACGAGGGCGCGGCCGGCGGCCACAGCCGCTGGAAGGTCTTGGATTCTGCCCCCGCCTGCCGCGCCGATCTTTCAGCCATCAGCTGCCGGCATCCGCTCCGCTGATCCTTGCGATCGAGCGGCACCATGAGATATTCTGTTCCAGTCCACAGAGCAAGCATTCGCGGCAAGACCGCGGAAGGAGTCAACCCATGAGACCGGAGGATTCCATCACCGTCGACCGCAGGGAGTTCCTGATCAAAACCGGCACGGCTGCGGCCGCTTTCACCTTTTCCCTGGCTGGCACCAAGGTCGCGGCGCCCGCACCACAGAAGCGGGCGGCGCTGCAGCTGCCGCCGCTGCCATTCGATCCGGGTGCCCTGGCGCCCTCCATTTCTGCGAACACCCTCTCATTCCATTACGGAAAACACCACCAGGGCTACTTCAACAACACAGTCAAGATGATCGCGGGCACGGAGTTCGAGCGAGTGCCCCTCGAGGACATCATCCGAAAGACCGCGGGCAGCGCCGAACAGGCGGTGCTATTCAACAATGCCGCCCAGGTTTTCAACCATACGTTTTACTGGAACAGCATGAAACCCGGGGGCGGCGGCGAACCCGAGGGCAGAATCGGGGACCGGATTCGGACAGCCTTCGGAACCTATCCGAAGTTCGCAGAGGAGTTTTCCAATGCGGCCGCCACACAGTTCGGCAGCGGCTGGGCATGGCTCGTTCTGGACGGCGGCCAGTTGAAAGTCATGAAGACGGCCAATGCCGATACTCCCATAGCCCGGGGAATCAAGCCGCTGCTGGCAATCGACGTCTGGGAGCACGCCTATTATCTCGATTATCAGAACCGGCGTGCCGACTACATCAAGGCCTTTGTTGACAAGCTCATGAACTGGGACTTCGCCGAAAAGAACCTCGGCGCCTGATGCGGCAGACCTTGCCGCCTGCAGCCGCGACATTGAGTGCCCGGGATCAGGCAGCCGCGAATAAGAGCTGGGTATACGAATCAGCCTTGCATAATGCCCGCAAATGTCGGTCTGCGGAAGTCCCACGGCGGGCAAGGCAGATCCGGTGGTATTGTTTCCGCCAAGGATATAGATCTCATCAGGTCCGGGGTGGATAGCCGCTTTTACCTGGACGAGATCGCCCGATCCCAAGGCAAGGGGCTGGAGATGGGTGTCGGTACCGGGAGGCTCTTTGCCGCTGCTCTCAAAAACGGCGCGGATATACATGGCCTGGACTTGAGCCGGAACATGATCGAGATATTGCGGAAGAGGCTTCCTCACGAAGATCACAGCCGCCTGTGAGTACAGGATGCCGTCGCCATGCGACTGCCTTACAAATTCAGCTTGGTGGTCGCGCCTTTCAGAGTGTTCTCACAGCGGTTTTTCTTCAGGCATGAGATAGAGCATCTGGTTCGCCTGTCCAAATTCCGAAATGGCTGCGGAGGCGATCGGGCCATTGACATGATCCTCGGTAACGCATACATTAGCAGACAGAAGGCTCTCTCAGAATTCGGATCGCCCGTTTCGCCCGGCAAAGCAGGATCCCGTGGGACGCAGGATTGAAGACATCGTCTGCGCCGCCAGACCGTCGAAAGGAGAGGCCAGATGTCCTCCGCTCCCGTCTCTAATCAGATCGGTTTCCTATCCCAGGTTCAGGGCCGCACGAACACGGGACTGGAACTCTATCAGGGGCCATGGAACACGCGCACAGCCGCCCACCTCCTGTGTCGGGCGGCACTGGGGCCAACCCAAAGTGAGATTGCTCTCGCAGCTTCCGCGTCACTCGACCAGATAATCGCAACACTGCTGCTTGACCAGGCGCCTCCCAGTCCTCCTATCGACCCGACGACCGGCCAGACCTGGATCGGAAGAGTGTACGATTCCGCCTCGGACAGCAGATATCAGGGTTATCTCAAAGCCTGGTGGATGGGGCTGATGGCGACGCAGGGAATTTCCCTTCAGGAGCAGATGGTTCTCTTTTGGCACAATCACTTCGTTTCGGAGTACGCGACGGTGCTGGATTCGCGCTACATGTACCAGCAGAATACGCTGCTCCGCCAGTATGCTCTGGGCAACATAAAGGAGCTGGTGAAGGCAGTCAGCATCGATCCCGCCATGCTCATCTATCTCAATGGCTACCATAACCGCGGAGACGGCAACAACATTCCGGATGAAAACTATGCCCGGGAATTGCAGGAGCTGTTCACGATCGGGAAGGGGCCCGAGGTTGGCCCCGGGGATTACACGAATTACACGGAGCAGGATGTGAAGGCGGCCGCCCACCTCTTGACGGGCTGGAGCGTCAATGGATATCGCAGCACTCAAAATCCCGACATCAGTTCCTACTTTGATGCTGCCCGGCACGACACCAAGGACAAGCTATTTTCCGCCGCTTATCAGAACACGCGCATTACAGGAGGCACCGACGGTCGCGCCGAGCTCGACGCGCTCGTCGAGATGATCTTTCGCCAGCCGGAAACCGCCAGGTTTCTCTGCCGCAAACTGTATCGCTGGTTCGTATATTACGACATCGATGCCGCGGCCGAGAGCAACGTGATCACCCCTCTGGCCACCATCATGTTTTCCAATAATTACGAGGTGAAACCGGTACTTGCGGCTCTACTGCACAGTGCTCACTTCTTCGATGAAAACAACATCGGCAGCCTGATCAAGAACCCCATCGATTTGCTCCCCGGCGCGATGAGTACACTCGACATCGCCGTTCCGTCAGCCAAGACCCAGACGAGTTCCTATTACACCCTGATGGCATCACTATGTAATACAGCTTCGAATCTGCAGATGAATCTCATGGATCCGCCGAATGTCGCCGGCTGGCCGGCATACTATCAGACTCCAGAGTATCATCGGCTGTGGATAAACACGATCACCCTGCCCGCTCGGTGGGCCTACACGGATTCTCTTGTCAACGGCATCCGCGTGGGAAGCGTTACCATCGCAGTAGACCCCCTTGCCCTGGCGACGCAGGTCTCGAATCCCGCCGATCCCAATGTGCTGGTCAGCGAGATCGCCGGGATTGTTTTCCCGATCCAACTGACGGCCAACCAGATAAGTTATCTTGTAAGCAATGTCCTGATACCCGGGCTTCCCGATTACGAATGGACGGCTTATTGGAACACGTATATTGCGGACCCGAACAACACACAGAAGCGGGATCCGGTCGTGACAAGGATCAAAGCCCTGTTGAAATTCATGATGCGGATGGCGGAGTTCGAATTGTCGTAGGCGGTGGTACAGTTTCAAAAAGTACCTACTCGAGCGCAACCATGGAAAGAAGAGATTTCGTCAAGCGTATCGCGCACCTCTCGGCTCTGCCCTTTTGCCTGGATGGCTTCCGTTTGTATGCCGGCAGCCCGCCGCAGGCGCTGGCGGCCCTGGCGAGCACCGGCGCTGCTCTCGATCGGGTTCTGGTCCTGATCCAGCTTGCCGGGGGAAACGATGGAATCAATACCGTGATTCCTCTCGATCAGTACACCGCCTATTTCAGCGTACGCGCCAACATAGCGATCCCCCAAAACCGGGTTTTGCGGCTCACGGACGCGACCGGGCTCCACCCTGCCATGACCGGGATGAAGGCCTTGTATGACAACGGGGAACTGTGCGTGGTGCAAGGGGTGTCCTATCCGTCTCCGAACTTTTCGCATTTTCGCGCGACGGACATATGGTTGACTGCATCCGATTACAACCAGTACCTGTCCACGGGCTGGGCAGGACGGTATCTGACCTACGAGTTTCCGGATTATCCGTCCGGATTCCCGAACGCGGACATGCCGGATCCTCCAGCCCTCCAGATCGGGTCAGTGGTTTCGCTGGGATTCCAAGGACCGACGCAATCGACTGCCATCACCATCCAGGATCCGAACACTTTCTATCAATTGGTGAGCGGTTCGAGCAGCGGCGGGCAGGATGACATTCCACCGACCACTGCAGGCCAGGAACTGGCATTCATCCGAGTGGTAGCGGCCCAGTCACTCGGATATGCGGCCAGGGTAAAGGCTGCCGCCGACAAGGCTCAGAATCTGTCGACGCTGTATCCCGCTGCAGGTCAGAACACTCTGGCCGACCAGTTTAAGATTGTCGCTCGCCTGATCGCCGGCGGGCTAAGGACAAGGATCTATCTGGTGAATCTCGGAGGATTCGACAACCACTCCAACCAGGTTGTTGCCAGCGACACGACCACGGGCACCCACGCCACGCTGCTTGGCAAGCTCGCAACCGCGGCCCAGGCCTTTTTCGACGACCTCGGACTCCTCGGCTGCGGTCATCGCGTCATCGCGATGACCTTTTCCGAGTTCGGCCGCCGCGTGGCCTCCAATGCGAGCCTGGGAACCGACCACGGCACCGCCGAACCGGTCTTCCTGATCGGGAAGATGGTGAAGAGCGGAATTGTAGGCGCCAACCCCAGTCTTCTCGATCTTTCCAGCGGCAACCTGAAAATGCTCGTGGACTTCCGCGCCATTTATACAGCAGTCCTGATCCAGTGGTTCGGCGTAGATCAGAATGAATTGAATGCGGTCCTGCTGCAGAGTTTCCAGCTACCGGACATCATCCAACCCCTGCGCCTGCTCCCGCGACGCCGTCCTCTGGTGAGAGACCGGGGTCGGTGATTGAGGGCTTAGGCAGGGGATTGGGTCGGAAACATGAGGTTCTCACTAACATGTGCCAGGAGGGTTGCTGTGTACCGTTATGGCGTGGTTCTGTCGCTCCTTGTTCTAGCTGTACCGTTGTATGCGCAGTCGGATCTCGCATTCCCCCAAATCGCGTTAGGCGGCAACCCGGCCTACGAAACCCTGGTGCAGGTGATCAATGAAGTGGAGAACACAAACCCTGTCGTGATTGAGGTATACCAGGGGTCGCTGGCGGGAACCAACAACGGTACGCCACTGCCGGTCAAATTTGACGGGGGAACACCGGCTTCCTCACTCAGCGCAACACTCGGGCCGTTTCAGGAATTCACCACTCTGATAACAGGCACGAGCACAACTCTCATGAACGGCTGGATTCGGGTGAGATCAACGTTGTCCGGGGGCAAGATTTCGGCGAGCCTGCTTTATCGGCAACGAAGTGGCACCACGGTGATCGATTCCGTGGGCGCCACCAGCCCGCAACGCTATCGCCTTGCCGTCGTCCAGGTAGACCAGCGCGAAGCAGGCAGCGATGCCGGACTGGCCTTCGTAAATCCCGATACCAATTCGGTCGATGTCACACTGTCCCTGTACAAGGCGACCACCCTTGCTGTCGCTCCGATCACGGTCACTCTGCAGCCGAAGCAGCACTACGCCAAGTTGATTTCGCAGATGTTTCCTGCCTTCCTCAACCAGCAGGGCACGCTGGTAATCGAGGCGGCAGCCGGCCGTACGGTTCCGTGCATGGCGCTGCGACTGGATGGTCTTCAGAACACAAACATACCCGTGCGCCCGCTCGGTTTCAGCTTTCAATACACGATCACCGACGCCGGCGGCGCCGCAATCGAGACCGGTTACTGGCTATTCGATCTCGCCGGCTTCAACCTGGTGGGTACGGGCAAAGTAGAGTCTCCGGTCGCTGCCGATCTGCCCGAGGTATCGGGCAGCTGGGTGGGCACAAACTTCCAATTCCGATATCGCAGGACCTTCACGGACGGCAGCGTCGGAATGGTGGTGTTCAACGGCAGCAGCGCCGGCAACGAATCGACCACGGGCAGCGACGGCAAGAGCAAAGCGCTGATCGGGAAAGTCACCATCATCGCGGCGGACGGCACGGTTGTTGCCACATACAATTTCACCGCCTTTCACAAGTTTGGTTCACCGCCGCAGTAAGTCGATGATCGGCCAAGCAAGGATCCCTAGAGCGGCAACGGCATTGGCATCGCTGGCATTGACGGCCTTTGCGTATTCGTCTTTGAAACAAATATTGATCATAAGGTGCTTCCGGTTCGGTCAGAAACAAAAATCGCATAAGGTCAAGTCGAGGGGAAATCGAAGCTTCGATGCCGCTCGATCTGGTGGATCGGGGGCAACAACATCGACGTCAGGGATTTTTGAGGTTGTGGCCCGGGATGTACAACCGTGGTTCCCGGCGCCGCTATCTCTTGGCTCGGTACCGGTCGGCGTCTGCGAATACGTCGATCACCCGCACCCGCGTGAGAAATGTGGCGGCGTGCTCGACGTTGGCGGGTATGTGGTACGAGTCGCCGGCTCGATATCTCCCCGTCAGCCCCCCGATAGTCAACTCCATCTCCCCCTCCACCACGATGCCCCATTGCTCACCGTGGCGGTGCGGCGCCACCCGGCCAATGGGATCGATATCCATGAATATGATTTGATGGTTCGGGGCCTGTGAGATCATGCCTCGGACACCTGGAAACGGAATGTCCGCTTCGGGAAGATTGGTGACGAACTCGGGGAATGCTGCTGTACTCATTGGCGTCCCTTCTCATTGTGCGGCACGCAGCAATGTCATCCGAGAAACACCGCACGTGCCGGATTTATAACCTCATTGATGTATAGGCGCACGCTTTGTACTGGCGGGGCGAGAATATCAGGAGTTGCCGTGGGAAGCACGAGGAATCCTCTCCGCGATCGGCGCACGTGTGAGACGTCCCGATCTTTCCGAATCCATCGTGGCGGTACTTGAAGTGGCACTCATGCAAAGTGCCGTATGCACTGCCCCGGGAGGGTGCGCGCGCACTTCGACCATCTTCCGGGGAAAACTCAGTCATCAACAGGCGCAATTCTCCATGGCGACGCCCCTGACATTCTTTTTCGTTGCTCCTCCAGGGGTGGTAGGATGAAAATGCCTCCTCTGTAACAGATAGGGGAGGAGAAAACAGTCATGTATTACGAAGTGGAAGTGCCACGCAAGCAGCCAGGGACGAAAAACTGGGTGGCGGCCTTGGTGGTGCTGAATCCATCCGAGTCCCGGCGATTGCTCGCCAAAGCTACGGTCGTGTTGCCGGAAGTGCAACACGCGATGGAGCAAGGCACGATCATCATTGGACGCGGCGTTACCAACGCCTACGTCACCGAAGAACTGCTGGGTATTCGGATCGAGCCGAAGGCGGGCCTTACGTTCGGGATGGTGTGCGGGGGCATTACCACGGGAAACTCCGGTCCCCCGGCGTGCTCGCATCACGTCATCCGCAACGGTAAAGTCGTCGAGGGCGCCGATTCCAAAGTTGAGATTCTCAGCTTCGGTCCCGACGACGTATTCATCAAAGGTGCCAATGCCATAGACCCGGAGGGGAATGCAGGCGTGCTGACCTCCTCGCTTACAGGCGGCACGATCGGGATGGCTTGGCCGGTTGTGACACCCCGGGGTGCCCACCTGATCCTGCCTGTCGGACTGGAAAAGCTGATTCCATCGGTCATGGAAGCCGCCCGGCACTCGGGGGTGTACTACTTCAAATACAGCATGGGCATGCCGGCGCGCCTCACGCCTGTGGTGCTCGGCACTGTCCTCACTGAAATTCAGGCGCTTGGCGTACTTGCCGGTGTCAGGGCGACTCACATCAGTTCGGGCGGCGTCGGCGGTTCCGAAGGAGCGGTGGTGCTTTCGATCGAAGGCGAGGAACCGGCTGTGGCGAAGGCATTCGAGCTCGTCAAATCGATCAAGGGCGAACCGCCGGTGACCGTGCCGGACACCCTGACCGTCAAGTCAGCCGCCGAGTTCGACTACGACCCGCGCGCCCAACTCGCCACTTTGGGGGGCAGATAACTAGGGTCACGGATGACAGCCGTTTTGAACGCGGAGTTGATCCGTTTGATGGCCGAGCGCATCAACCACACGGCACTCGGATTGGTGACCAACAGCTAAGGAATGGTCCTCCCCTGCGCACACCGGTTGCGCTATCGGGCAGCAGCTGATCAACGACTACGCCGCGTGGTCGCACGTGCGCCGGGCCCGCGCCCGCCAAGCGTGCTCCCCGCCGCGGCCGTCGGTTCGAGCTGGCAGGGCCCAGACGGAACATCCCGCCGGCGCTCAGGAGACTGAGAGGGATTTGGCTGCAAATCTCACCGCTGGAGCATCTCCGGGGTGTAGAATCCGCAACGTGTGTGTACCCGGAATATTCAGAGGTGCAGGGTCAACCGGACGGCATTCTCTTCGATGCATTCAACCAGACGACGGCAAGATCATCTCCACGCTGCCGCTGGGCGGGGGCTCTGACGGAGCCGTTTTCAACCCCACGACGATGGCAGCTCGAGGGACGCTCCCCCGCCCCCGTTCCCTCCATTTCGGTCCCGAACCGACCTTCGAACCCAGCAGCCGGGACAATTCAGCAGGATTTCCGCCCCAACCTGCCCTATTCTCCACCCAGCACCAAAAAGCGATTTCCTATTGATAAATCATTAATACACTTGAGCGTTGAGCCTCGCAACATTCAGGCGATGCACAGCAGTCCCTCGCACGATAAAGCGGCCAAGCCTTCTTACTCGTGAAAGAGAATAGCAGGCGGGACCGGCTGTTTCTTTATCTTCTTGCTGGCATAATTGGCCTTCAGGCTCAATCCGCCGGTTTTGTTGAAATACGCGACTCGAATCGGATGCACCCCGGCCGCCAAGGCGATGGCGCCCTTTTTTTCCCGTGTGCCATGCAATCCGTCGTTGTCGACCACGAGGGAGTCCCCGATGTACAATCTGCTGCCGTCGTCGCTTTCGATATAGAACTCATAGACATCGGGTGCCGGGATCCGGATAAACCCGGTGTATTCGAATCCGAAATACTCCGGTCGGCTTCGCGGGGAAAGGTCGAGGTCAGGCGCTATCCCTTCCTTCAGCGGCTTGAGCGACTTGAAGTCCGGCAGCTTATCCCAGTCCCCCTCGTAGTAGGCATAGTTCATCCCGCTTTGCAGTACGTGAGTTTTCACCGGGGGCAGAGGATCGACCTTTTTGAAGAGAGCCAGAACAATCGGGCTGACAGGATTGCCGTCCCGGAAGCAACGCGCAGAAACCGCCGTGGTATCGTTCAAGATGATTTTGCCGGCGGTCACCGGCGAAGTTGCATTCGGCGCGCTGCCGTCGAGTGTGTATCGGACCTGGACGTTCTCTCGGTCAGAGCGAATGGTAATGTCGAGGTTATCAACAAAGATGGTGAAGTCGGCTTCAATCACCGGCGCATCATTGACATCTGTTCTGCCGGCAACGTCCAGAACCACCACGCTGTCATTGGCGTCCGGCGCGGCCGTCGGGATTGTAATGACGAGAGCGTCTTCCTTTCGAGTGACCGCAAGGGCAGTCTTCCGGCTGTCGGATAACAGGTAAGCTTGCTTGGGTTCGTTGAATATGCCGGGGACCGCGAGCTTGCCGTCACTGGGCCAGTCGAAGACGTGCAGGTAAAGCCGGGTGCCGCCGCTGATTGATTTCGAGGTGCAGCGTCCCCAGTCCAGCTTCTTGAAGGGGCTGGCCTTGGTGGCATAGATCGCTTCGCCGTTAACACTCATCCACTGGCCGATTTCGCGCAACCGATCGATGCTGGGCTGGGGGAACAGGCCCTCCGACGTGGGGCCGACATTGAGCAGGAGGTTGCCTCCCTTCGACGCCGTGTCCGCCAACATCCGGATCAAGATTCTCGTCGACTTCCAATTGTTGTCGTGCGAGTTGTAGCCCCAGTTATCGTTCATCGTCATGCAGGATTCCCAGTCTGCCCCTGGAAGCCCAGTGGTGGGTATCTGTTGTTCGGGGGTGCCGAAGTCACCGCCGAATTCGCCTTCCTTGGTGAGGCCTTCCATGCCACTTCGCCCGGCGCCCACGCGGTTGTTGATGAGAATCTGCGGTTGCAGGGATCGGATATAGTCGTACAGGTCGCGGCCATGATTCTGATTCCAGGTGCTTTCCCACTCGCCGTCAAACCAGAGCACGCCGATCTCGCCATAGTGGGTGAGCAGCTCCCGAAGCTCGTTTTTCATGTAGGAAATGTAGCGGGAAAAATCCGCCCCCTGTGCCGTCCGGTCCTTCTCCCAGTCTCTCCTGGGGAGGTAATCGGGATGATGCCAATCCATGATCGAGTAATACCAGCAGATCTGAATGCCCTGCTCATGGCACGCGTCGGCGAGCTCCTTCAGGACATCCCGTTTGAATGGGGTCGAGGCGACATCAAAATCGGTCTGCTTCGAATCGAAGAGGCAGAAACCGTCGTGATGTTTGGAAGTAATGACGATGTACTTCACGCCGGCCGCTTTTGCCGTGCGGACCCACTCATCCGCGTTGAACTTGACGGGATTGAACTGCTCGACGAACTTGTCGTACTGCGCGAGCGGGATCTGGGCCGTGGTGCGGATCCACTCGGCATGGTTGGTCCGTCCTTGCCATTCTCCTGCCGGGATTGAGTATAATCCCCAGTGGATAAACAGCCCGAAGCGCGCCTCACGCCACCATTGCATCCGGGCATCGCGCTCCGGCGCTGTCTCGCGTTGGGCCAGGAGGCCGGCAGCAAAAGCCAGTATCAGTATGCCGAGGATCCCGATGCAGAACCTCGGAGCGCTGGTTTTCATGTTCGTCTCCTTGATGCGCTGAGCGTTTTCGGATTGCGACCACGTCAGACATCGCAGGTGCAGAGAAGCATGGTCGATTGTTTTTGTTCGGCGGGGGAAGCATAGCACGGGGCCGGCGGTAACTGTGCCGAATTCCCCCACCGGCCGGGTGTGCGGAACACCCTTCGATTGCCCCCGGCCGTTTGTTCGGCACCGCTCCGGCATATTCGCCAGCGGGATTCGAACCCGCTGTGAATGGATCACCGCGCGAACGCTTGACGTTCCAGACCCTGGCAAAGTGCGAGCAGTGCTCACGGCAGCGCCGAATCTGGATTCGATGGCACGGAGCAGAGATTAATCGGTCTGGGGATGTTTTTCTCTTGAACTGTTGCATCAGAGCATGGATCCTACCTAGGATCGACCAACGGAGTAGGTATGCGCTGGCGAATGGCCATTCCCCTGGTTGTGGTTGGACTGATTCTGGCATGCACCTTCCTGTTGACTGGATCCGCGCGAAAGCACATCTCGTCTCAGCAGCCTCATCAAGCCGTAGCAGTCAAAGACCATGCGGCGCTCACCACTTCGCCTCTGAAATCTTCCCTGCTGGTCACCAGGATCAGGTCCATCGAGGTGGCTGAACCAGATTTGGAGAAGGTAACTTCTCTGCGGCGCATCCTTGCAAATTCTGATCCCAGAGCCAGATTAATGCTTGAGAGTAGTTTGAGCTCTATCCGAAGCCACAAATTCCTGGAAGCCCGACTCGCACTTCAGATCCTGATCAAAACATACCCGGATGATCAGGCTGTGGCTCTCGCGCATTGGGCCCTGGCGCTCGGCTATTATCGGGAAGGTGGGTTGGAGAACCTACGCATAGCCGCCGATCAATTCAGCAAGTTCAGCCATCTCTATGAATCGGACAAAAACCTGGAAGAACTGGTCCAGGCAGCACAGTTAGACGTTGCTGTGATCCAAATCGAGCTGATGTGTCTCTCTGCCAGCGAAAAAGGATGGCCGATCGCAGAGTTTGCCACTTACGACACAGGTGCCATGCCCGCAGGCACGCTTGCCTTAAGTGAATTAGACACGATGATGACAGCGGATAATGCCATTTTGAACCTGCAAATGTTCCTTTCGCAATGGCCTGACAGTCCTTATGCCCCCGCAGCCCGCGCTTCGCTGGAACAGGTTCAGGAGTTTCTTGCCGGTAGGCGATAGGGGCATCTCTGCCAGCGGAGCCGCATCTAATTGAAACTTATTTGATCTGTTTTTGTGTTCCATCGGAGAGGATTTTTAGTTTAGTTGTCCGGGAGCATCCCGAATGTCGCAACTCCTCGATCTTCTCGAACTCGAGCCGGCCCCTTTGTCGATCGACTATGTCGAAAACAGGAAACAATTTCACCTCTTCAGCCTCCTAACCGAGCAGCGGCACCCGAAAACCTGGAACCTGAGTTTTGTACTTCAGTCGGATACGGTAGCGGGTTTGCACATGCTCTTTTCGGTGGATCGGGACGTTTCCGAACGAATCAGGCAACTGGAGATTGACCCGGCTCTTTTGGAGCAAGCCGTAGAAGCCATCGCAAAGGCGGTCTTACACGGCCACAAGATCTATGTGTATGGCTGCGGTGCGACCGGCCGCCTGGCCAAACAAGTGGAGAGCACTTTCTGGCGGCCGTTCTGGAAACGGACGAAAGAGCATCCCTTGTGGCAAAAGCTGCGTTCCCGCGTCGGTGACGGCATTGAAGACACTTTGATAGGCGAAATGACAGGTGGCGACCGGGCCCTGGTCAGTTCTCTGGAGGGCTTCGAAGATCTGCAGTTGATCGGCAGCCTGCAGTTGCGGGACCACGGCATCCGGCGAGGGGACGTGGTGATCTGTGTGACCGAAGGGGGCGAGACCTCCTCGGTGATCGGCACGATTCTCGCGGCGCTGGATCAGTATGGCCCAATCGAGGGAATAACGATCGAGGAGGCACGAAACCACCTGTATTTTGTATGCAACAACCCCATCGATGTTCTGCTCCCTTTCGATCGCAGCGCCTCCGTGCTCAACAATCCGGCAATCACCCATATCGACTTGACTACCGGCCCGCAGAGCATCACCGGTTCCACAAGAATGCAGGCTACCACGATCGAAACCTTTGTACTCGGAGCCATCCTCGAACAGGCGCTTGCGCAGATCCTGGAGAGTTGTCTCGATCCGGATGAAATGGGTGATTTGGATTTCGGCGCGGCATCCGAGCTGCGCGTCCGGCTGGCGGACTTCGAGACCGTCAGGAGCGCAGTCGAGTCCCGTGCAAACAGCCTGGCGCAATTCACCGATCTCGAGACTCGCACATACCGGGGAAATCATTTCTCCACCTATCTGGCCAACCGGGCCTTGATCACGGTCTTCATTGACAGTACGGAGCGGAGCCCCACATTCCGTCTGTATCCGTTGGATAGAGTCGAGGATCCGGAGCGTCGCTGCTGGGTGCAGGTATGGACGGAAGCCTCCGATCTCCATGCCGCCTGGTGCAACTTTTTGGGACGCCCATTCCGCGGCCTCGATCCCCTCCTGTACGGGCCTGCCTTTGAAACACACGTTGCAGACCCCTACCTGCGTGAGGCAGCCCTTCGCAGCCTTACTAGCGCCGGCAACGATCAGGAATTTTCATACGACTTCTCTTTTTCCATGGCCAACATCGAACGCAGAGGTCCAGGGCGTGGCGATTTGGGAGTCCTGGTCCTGATCGATGACGAAACGCGCAGTCTTGACGATCCCGATTCCGGCCTTCGGGCCTTCATCAGGCTTTTTCATGATCGTGGCGGTTCGATAGCCGCATTGACCGTCTCCGGGGCGCGCGACCTGGAGAGGCTCGGCAACTCAATCAAACCTCTGATGAAAGCCGAGGACGTCTGGGTGCCGTTGGCACTCGATTTTCCGTCGGACCCTCTCGGGTTGCGCCGCCAGATTGCGCTGAAGATCCTTCTCAACGCCCATTCCACTGCAATCATGGCCTCGCTGGGCCGCGTCATTGGAAACACCATGACCAGCGTCAGCCCGAGCAACCTCAAGCTCATCGGCAGGGCTACCTATCTGATTCTCTCGCATGTCAATGACATCCTACGCGGGCCTGCGTGGAGCGTCGGGCAGGGAGCCGACTCAACGATCACGTTTGCGGAAGCAAACGCAGTGTTGATGGATGCCGTCGATTTCGTCAAATCTCGCGGGATGGGGCAAACGGCGGAAGTGGCACTGAGCATTATCCGGATCGTTGAGGCGCTGAAGCGACAGGGCCGCGTGAGTTGGGAGGAGGCACAGCAGATCCTGGAAAGGGATGGGCTGGCATCCTATCTTGCCCGGCACACAGCATCTCCCTGACCCAAGCGCCCGCCAAACACTTCAGCCGGCTGCGATGAGACCTGTCAGGATCGGGTATCCTGCAGAGTGGTTACTGGGGTATATTTCAATCCTGTCCGTCTTGAAACGAGAGAGGTGTTATGAAAAGTGCAGTTTTGCTGTCGGTCGCGATATTGTTTCTGCTGGTGCAGGCTGTGCCGCAGGAGAAAAATCCAATTCTTGTCGATCGCGTCGGCGACACCGGCTTCATCCATCTGCAGGCTGAGAGCTTTAGAGCGCTGGAACCGCGCCAGCAGCAGTTGGCCTACTGGCTGACCCAGGCGTCGATCGCCATCGATCCGATCATCTATGATCAACTGTCGCGTTTTGGATTGCAGCAGAAGCGCCTGCTCGAGGAAATCGTCGGCCATCCCCAAAGTATCGATCCCAAGGTGATGGGCAGGATCACCGACTTCGCCAAGCTCTTCTGGGCCAACCGCGGCAACCACAACGAGATGACCGCGCAAAAATTCCTGCCGGCGTTTACGTTCGATGAACTGCGGCAGGCCGCGCTTACGGCGCAGAAGAACGGCGCTCTGAAGACTTCCTATGCCGACCTGCCGCCGCTGCCGACACCCGCCGTGCTGGATCGGGAACTCGAACAGCTCAGGCCTGCCTTCTTCGACGCCAATTTCGAGCCGATGATTACCGCAAAAAGCCCGCAGGGGGGCAAAGACATCATCCAGGCCGGTTCGAACACCTTCTACCAGGGGGTCACGCTGGCCGACTTGAAGGATTTCCACGGCCAGCACCCATTAAATTCGCGCGTGATTAAAGGTCCCGACGGCAAGCTGCGCGAGGAGGTCTACCGCGCGGGCACTCCGGACGGGAAGATACTTCCCGGCCTGTACGCGACCTATCTGAAGAAAGCGATCGCCTGCCTGGAAAAAGCGCGTGCGGCGGCCGATCTGCAGCAGGCCATTGTGATTTCCGCTTTGATCCGATTTTATCAAACCGGCGACTTCAACGACTGGCTGAAATTCGGTTCGGCATGGGTTCAGAACAACGCGACTGTAGATTTTGCCAACGGCTTCATCGAGATCTATCGCGACGCCAACGGCATGAAGGGGAGCTCGCAGAGCTTCGTCTCCATCACCGACAAGCCGGTGTCGGATGCAATGGCGAAACTGGCGCAGAATGCCGCGTATTTCGAAGAGAAGGCGCCTTGGGACGCAAAATACAAGAAACAGGCATTCAAGGCCCCGGTGGTGAAGGCAGTCGAGACGCTGATCGAAACGGGTGATTTCCAGGTCAGCACCATTGGCGACAACCTCCCCAACGAGAACGAAATTCACGAGAAGTACGGCACCAAGAACTTCCTGTTCACCGCTTCGAGCCGCGCGCTGAACGATGCCGCCGGTTCCAAATCGATTGAAGAATTCGGGTCCGGCCCCGAGGTCATTGAGCGCGCAAAAAAGTACGGTGATCAGGCGGATGACCTGATGACTGCGATGCACGAAGTGATCGGTCACGGCTCGGGCAAGCTGAGCGACCGCCTGAAGGGCGGCTCCGAGCCTTACCTGAAGGAATACTTCTCCACCCTGGAGGAGGCGCGCGCCGACCTGATGGCGCTCTGGAACGCCTGGGATCCGAAACTGAAGGATCTGGGGCTGGTCCCAAACCAGGAAGAGGAAGCCAGGTCGATGTACGACACCGCAGCCCTCGTTGTTCTCACGCAACTCCGGCGGATTCCGCGCGGGGCTACCATCGAAGAAGACCATCAGCGCGACCGCGCCCTGATCGCCAACTACATCATGGACAAGACCGGCGCCATCGCAATGATCGACCGCAACGGCAAGACCTACGTGCAAGTAAAGGACTATCAAAAGATGCGCGAGGGAGTGGGAAGGCTGTTGGCCGAGCTCATGCGCATCAAGGCTGAAGGCGATTACAGCGCCATCAAGGCACTCGTGGACAAATATGGGGTGCATTTCAATCCGGCGTTGCGCGATCAGGTTGTGGCCCGGTTCAAGAAGCTAGACTTGCCTACCTACTGGGCCGGCATCAACCCCGAGCTTACTGCGGAAATAGACGCCGGCGGCCGGGTGACCAAGGTGCAGATCAGGTATCCGCGCAATGCAGTGAATCAGTATCTGAACTACGCCGCCATGTACGATCGTGCATTGGAACGCAAATGAGCCCTGGCGGCTAAAGGAGCAGGACCGTGAACTTGCAGCGACTCTACGACGCGATCCTCACAGGTGATGCAAAAACCGCGGCGACGATCACTCACGAAGCCCTGGGGGGCGGAGTCCCTCCCATGGACATCATCTCCCGGTACATGGTGCCGGCCATGGGCGAAGTGGGGCGCAAGTTCGAATGCGAGGAATACTACGTCCCCGAACTGCTGCTCTCGGCCCGTGCCATGAAGGCGGCTCTGGATCCCTTGCGCCCCTTGCTGGCCGCCGCAGGCGCGCAGGCAGCCGGAAAGGTGGTCATCGGCACAGTCCGAGGCGACCTCCACGATATCGGGAAGAACCTCGTCGCATCGCTTCTCGAAGGGGGCGGGTTCGAGGTGGTGGATCTTGGCGCTGACGTGGCACCCGAGAGGTTCGTCGAGGCCGTAAACGCCACCGGTGCCAACATCGTCGGCCTTTCTGCTCTGCTTACGACCACCATGCCCGGCATGAAGAGCACGGTCGATGCTCTCAAGCAGGCCGGGATCCGGGACAAAGTGAAGATCATGATCGGCGGCGCCCCGGTCACTACGCAGTTCGCCGAGCAGATCGGAGCCGACGGATATGCGGAAAACGCCAGCGTTGCTGTCGCGGTTGCCCGCAGACTCGTAGCGAAGTGAAATCGGACAGTGACGCGCGTGGATCGGCATGGCCGCGGCCAAAACAAGAACCACGAAACCCACGGAATCGTTTGCCTGCGTCTTGCAGTTCAATTCACTCGATGCCCGCCCCGGCTGCCGAAATTCGCTTGCCCCCCTGGAGCCTCCGTGATAGAAACGCCAGGAATCAGAATTGGATTCCCGGCACAGTCCTGAGGTGATTTTCCGGGAATCGGACCCTTTCCCTGTCCGCCCCGGGAGGAGATGAGTCAATGAGAACAAAGCGTCTTTGCGTGCTGGCGTCAGCGGCGCTCCTGTTGGCCCTGCCGCTTTTGGCCACCAACGAAAACATCAATTACGATGACATCAACAAGATCAAGGCGGAAGGCATGCAGCGCTCGCAGGTAATGGAGCTGAACAGCTGGCTCTCCGACGTCTATGCCCCGCGCCTGACGGGCTCCCCCACGATCGTGAAGGCCGCGGAGTGGGCCATGGGCAAGATGAAAGAATGGGGCCTGGTGAACGTCAAGATGGAGCCCTGGATCAATCGCAATTCGTTTGACCGCGGATGGACGAACGACAAGTTCTACATGCAGGCCATATCGCCCGAGAAGTTTCCGATCCCGGGCACGCCGACCGCATGGACGCCCGGTACCAACGGGCTGGTCAGCGGCGAGGTCGTGCTCGTGACGGCCACGACTGCGGATGACCTGGCTCCATACAAGGGCAAGCTCAAGGGCAAATGGGTCATGACGCAGCCGGCCCCGGACGTTCCGGCGATGTGGGATCCGCCGGCGAAGCGCTTCACGCCGGATCAACTTGCGGCCATGGAGGGGCCGCCGACCCAACCCGAGTTTGGCGTTCCGCCGCCCGGTGCCGCACGGCAGGGTGCCCCCGCGCAGGCGACCCCGGCGCGACAGGGCGGACCCGCCACTCCCCCTGCCGGCCAGCCGGCAGCACAACAGGGACAACGCGCCGGCGCCCCGCCCGCAGGTGCTCCGCAACAGCCGGCCGCAGGCGGCAGGGGAGGATTCGGCGCCGGCAACGTTCGCAACGATTTCTTCCGCACGGAGGGAGTGCTCGGAACGATTTCGACGGCACCGCGCGGCCACGGCATGTACACGATCAGCGGCACCCGGACGAACGATCCGGCAACCACCCTGCCGGCGATAGTGATCGCCGCCGAGCAGTATGGACGCATCGCCCGAACGCTGGCCAAAGACATGCCGGTCACCATCGAGGCCGACATCAGGAACACGTTCTATCCCGACCCGCCGCTGTTCAACGTCGTGGGCGAAATCCCGGGTACCGACAAGGCCGATGAGATCGTCCTGCTCGGCGCGCATTTCGATACCTGGCACGCCGCGACCGGCGCGGCCGACGACGGCAACGGCTCGGCGGCCATGATGGAGGCCATGCGCATTCTCAAGGCGACGGGAGTCAAGCTGCGCCGCACCGTGCGTATAGGACTCTGGGAAGCCGAGGAACAGGGCCTGATCGGCTCCCGCGAGTACGTGTCGGCTCACTATGCCAGCAGGCAACCTGCACCGGCAGGCGCCGCAGCGCCCGCGGGCGGTGGCCGCGGTGGCGGCGGCCGTGGTGGGGCCCAGGGCCCGCTCGAGCTGAAACCTGAATACGCGAAGTTCTCGGTCTATTTCAACATTGATAACGGCACCGGCGCTCTTCGCGGCATCTACACTCAGGGCAACGAAACCGTGGTTCCGATCTTCCGCGAGTGGATCGAACCGTTCCGCAGCCTGGGAATGACGACGATCACCACCCGGAACACAGGCGGCACAGACCACACCAATTTTGACGGCGTGGGCCTGCCGGGCTTCCAGTTCATTCAGGATGAGATCGAGTACAACACGGTCGTTCATCACACCAACATGGATACCTACGAGCGTCTGCAGCCGCGCGACAATATGCAAATGGCGACCATCGTCGCGGGATTTGCCTATCTGGCAGCCAATCGCGATGAGCTGCTGCCCCGCAAGCCGCCCTCGGCCCAGGGCGGTCGCGGCGGACGCAGCGGAGGAGGACCGCAATAGCGCGTCGGAAAGGAGAGACCGGGTCATGGCTTTTACCTATGAACAACTCAAGGAAAAGACGGTTGCGGAACTTCGTGAGATTGCCGCGGAAATCAAGCACGAAGCAGTGCAGGGTTACACCCAGTTGAACAAGGAGCATCTGCTGGCCGCCCTGTGCAAGGCTCTCAACATCGATATGCATGTGCACAAGAAAGTCAAGGCAACGGCTCTTGACAAGGGGAAAGTCAAGTCGCAGATGAAAGAGCTGAAAAAGAAACGGGACGCAGCACTGGAAGCCCACGATCACGCACAACTCAAGACCCTCAGGCACCAGATGCACGAACTGAGGAGATTGTTGCGCAAGGCCGCAGCAATCGCTCCCAAATAGCGGTACAGCCGAAACAGAATATTTCAGCGCAGAGGACGCTGAGGGCGCAAATACGGCCAGTCGATACCCGCTCTCCGCGTTTTCTGCGCCCTCTGCTCCGAAAGTTGACTCTGCCGAGCGCGGTCGGGCTGCCCGCGCCCACGACGTGGGTTGCGGCTGCCAGACGCGACCCTCCCCATGTCTCCCAACATCGCCCCTATTTTCATGCGTCCCGGGGTGCGCGCCGGCGCATGAGAGACTACGTTGAGATTTTCCCGACGCAACCAGGCACATCCAATTCATTCGTGGCCGGCTGCTGTTGATAGTATGATTCCCCTGCATGAATCCCGGGCTGGAAGCGTTACCCATTGATGGGGCACTGCCCGATATTGTGGCGGTGCTGAGGTCCTCCGGCGGTCTGATTGTGTGCGCTCCGCCCGGGGCGGGCAAAACCACGCGGGTGCCGCGCGCGCTGCACGACGCGGGATTCGCAGACGCCGGGGAGATTCTGATCCTGGAGCCGAGGCGCCTTGCCGCCCGGCTGGCTGCAGCGCGCGTCGCGACCGAGTTTGGAGAACGGTTGGGCGAGACCGTCGGCTTTTCCATCCGGTTTGAGAACGTCGCCGGCCCCAGGACCCGCATCCGCTTCCTCACCGAGGGAATTCTCACCCGCCGGATCGTGCAGGATCCTCTTCTGACGGGCGTATCCGTCGTCATAGTCGACGAGTTTCATGAACGCCACCTTACCACCGATCTTGCCCTCGCGTTTCTGCGACGGCTCCAGGGCGGAAGCCGCCCGGATCTGAAGCTCCTCGTCATGTCAGCCACGCTCGATGCCGCGCCGATCGCCGACTTTCTCGGGGGGGTGCCGGTCCTCACATCCGAGGGCACACGCTTCGATGTGACCTTGGAGTATGAAGAGCGTGAGCGCCAACAAGCGTTGCACGAGAAAGTCGCAGAAGCGGCGTCCAAGCTGCTCAAAGAAAGCCTCGCCGGCGATGTCCTGGTCTTCCTGCCGGGTGCGGCGGAGATTCGCCTGGCAGCCGAAGCATGCGGACGCTGCGCTGCCAGGTCGGATTTGCTGGTTCTTCCCCTCCACGGGGATCTTCCCGCCGCTGCCCAATCCCGTGCGGTACAGCCCGCCCCGCAGCGAAAACTTATTCTCGCCACCAATGTCGCGGAGACCTCGGTAACGATCCCGGGAATCGCCGCCGTAATCGATTCCGGGCTCGCCCGGGTGGCAGGGTACTCGGCGTGGAGCGGCCTGCCGGTGCTCTCCCTCAGCAAGGTGAGCAAATCCTCGGCCATCCAGAGGGCCGGCCGGGCAGGCAGAACGCAGAACGGCCGGGTCTTGCGCCTCTACACGCGTCATGATTTCGAGTGCCGCCCCGAACGCGACCTGCCCGAGATCAAGCGCGCCGATCTGGCAGAGTCCGTCCTGACGCTGCACGGCGCTGGCATTCGCGACATCCGTTCCCTCTCCTGGTTTGAGCCACCGGCGGAGACGGCTCTGCGGGCAGCTGAAGATCTGCTTGTGCGGCTCGGCGCACTCGAAGCCGGCGGCACTCTGACGGCGGCAGGCAGGCAGATGCTGCGTTTCCCGCTTCACCCGCGCCTGGCACGACTTATCGTTGAAGGAGAGCGGCGCGGCGTGAGGGAAGAAAGCTGCCTGCTGGCCGCTCTGCTCACAGAACGGGATATCCGCCTCAATGAGCGGAGTAACTTCATCCGCACCGCGCCCTCGAGGCCGGCTCGTACCACTGGACCTTCGGATCTGCTTGAACTGTGCGAACGCTTCCGAGAGGCAGAGGAGGCGCGCTTTGAGCCCGGGTGCCTGAGTACCCTGGAATTGGATGCACGCGCGGCCGAAGCGGTGGATCGCACACGCAGGCAGCTCTGCCGGTTTGCCGGCCGTGCCGGTAGCGCCGCACCCGCGCATGATGCCGAAGAAGCCCTCATGATCGGCATTCTGGCTGCATTCCCCGATCGCGTCGCCAGGCGGCGCGCTCCCGCGGCGCGGGAGTTCCTGCTCGCGGCCGGGGGCTCCGGCCGGCTGGCCGACACCAGTGTCGTCCACCAGGCGCCGCTCATCGTCGCCGTGGACGCTGAAGAAAGAACGGGCAGGAAAGGCTCGCGCGACAGCTCCGGCGTGATCATACGGCTGGCGTCGGCGGTGGAACCCGAGTGGCTCGCCGTGCTTTTTCCGGACGAAATCAGCCGGCAGCGCTCTTTGACCTGGAATCAGCACGGGGGCAGAGTTGACGAGCTAAGCCGGACACTGTACGGGGAACTTGCGCTCGAAGAGACCGTGCGACCGGCGCCGTCGTCCGAGCAGGCATCGCAAATGCTCCTCGATAACGCGCTGGCGCGAGGCCTGGCGCTTTTCGGCGACGGCGAGCGCGCCGCTGCGCTGCAGGCTCGCATCGCACTCCTTGCCCTGCACTTCCCCGCCTCCAGCCTGCACGCCCTGGATGAGGTTCAGCTCAGCACCGCCTGCCGGGAATGCTGCGCCGGCAGGCGCAGCCTGGCGGAGCTTGCCCAGGCCTCCATAATCGATGCTCTGCTCGGGCAGCTGACATCGAGGCAGAGGGATTTGCTCGTGCGGGAAACGCCGGAACGCATCACGCTGCCGGGCGGCCGCAAGGTCCCAGTGCACTACGAGCCGGGCGGGATACCATGGATCGAGTCGGCTCTGCAGGATTTCGTCGGCATGAAGTCGACCCCGGCCATCTGCGCGGGACGCGTTCCCTTGACGGTTCACCTGCTTGCCCCCAACCGGCGCCCGGTGCAGGTAACACAGGACCTGCCTGGCTTCTGGGCACGCCACTACCCGGTCCTGCGCCGCCAACTGCAGCGCCGTTACCCCAAACACTTCTGGCCCGAATAATGTCAGGATTCGGATCTGCAGAAATCAAAAAAAGGGGTGATTCCTTGATCTTGGCGGATCCGGCCCCGTCTTCTGAAAAAGTTTGACTTGGGCTCGACTGCAGTGGGTTGTACCATCCTGAGAATCATAGGGGAGGGAGATCTCGCATGTTCAGACGGTTCCAATCCTCAAGAGTTTTTGGGGCAGCCTGCTGGGTTGCTCTCGTGTTTCTCACGATCACGGTTCCGGCAGGGGCCGGAGAATCGCAATACATCCGCCAGCACTATACCAAGTACGAGTACCGGATTCCGATGCGCGACGGCGTCCGGCTCTTTACCGCGGTTTACGTTCCAAAGGACAAGCGCCACCAATACCCCATGATCATGATGCGCACGCCTTACAGCGTCGCTCCCTATGGCCTGGATAAATATATAGATGAGCCCGGAAATCAAAGGTCCCGATACTTTCACGAGGGTTACATCCTCGTCTACCAGGACGTGCGCGGCCGGTATATGTCCGAGGGGGAATACGTCAATGTCCGCCCCTACCTCCCGACCAAGCCAAGCAACCGCGACGTCGACGAAACCACTGACACCTACGACACCGTCGACTGGCTGGTCAAAAACGTGCCGCTGAACAACGGCCGCGTGGGAATCAGCGGTATTTCCTATCCGGGCTTTTATTCATCCATGGGAGTCATCGACGCCCACCCGGCAGTGAAGGCGGCATCCCCGCAGGCTCCGGTTTCCAAATGGATGGGGGGAGATGATTTCTTTCACAACGGCGCCTTTCTTCTCTCGCACGCCTTTGACTTCTTCAGCAGCTTCGGCTGGCCTCGTCCTGCGCCAAAGATGGAACCGGACCCCAGGTTTGACCACAAGACTCCGGATGGGTATGAGTTCTTCCTGGAAATGGGCCCGCTGCCGAATGCGAACGTCAAATACCTGAAAAACGGTGTGACCTTCTGGAATGAGATCATGGAGCACGGCACGTGGGACGCATTCTGGGAAGCGCGCAACATCCTTCCCCACTTCAGGAACATCAAACCGGCGGTCATGGTGGTGGGAGGGTGGTTTGATACTGAAAACCTTTATGGCGCACTGCACACCTACGAGGCGATCAAGCAGCAGGATCCCGGCGCGCGTGACACACTGGTCATGGGGCCGTGGTCCCATGGAGAATGGAGCAGGAGCGACGGCCAGATGCTGGGCGACATCGACTTCGGCTCCAAGACCGCGGACTACTACACGGAGCGGGTGGAGGTGCCCTTTTTCAACTATTACCTGAAGGATCAGGGCAAGTTGGATCTACCGGGAGCCTTCGTTTTTGAGACCGGAGCCAATCAATGGCGTTCATTGGACAGCTGGCCCCCGAAGGACCTGCAGGCGAAGGATCTCTACTTGCAGGCGGATGGTTCCCTGTCCTGGGAGCCGCCAGCAGGATCCGCTCCCGACTATAGAGAGTATGTCAACGACCCTTCGAAACCGGTTCCTTACACATCTGAGATCACCAACTGGTACAACCCCTCTTTCATGCTGCAGGACCAGCGATTCGCCGCCACCCGCCCCGACGTTCTGGTGTACCGAACCGACCCGCTTGCGAGCGCCGTTACCATAGCTGGACCTATCAGCGCCAGCTTCTTCGTCTCCACTTCGGGAACCGATTCGGATTGGATCGCCAAAGTCATCGATGTCTTCCCTGATGGGACTCCGGATCCGCAACCCAATCCGCGCAATGTGAGGTTGGGGGGATATGAAATGATGGTTCGGGGGGACGTTCTGCGCGGAAAATTCCGCAACAGTCTGTCCGCACCGGAGCCTTTCGTGCCCGGGCAGGTCACCAAGATCGAGTTCGAGCTGCAGGATGTCTTTCACACCTTCAAAGAGGGTCACAGGATCATGGTCCAGGTGCAAAGCACCTGGTTTCCCATGATCGATCTCAACCCGCAGAAGTTCGTCGACGTCTACCGCGCCCAGGCGGCTGATTTCCAGAAAGCCACGCAGCGAGTCTACAGCTCGCGGGAATACCCGTCGCACGTCAGGTTCGGACTGTCCAGGAAGTAGCCGTCCCAGGCCAAAACGGCTTCCGGACGGGCGAGCAATTATTGAATCTCAGATAATATAGTGACGCATTCCATGGAAGGAGTGCCGCCCTCTCAGGGCTCATATCTCTCCTGCTCTCAACCCCGGGCTTACGCCCTTAAGCGCTAACTTAACCCGCTTTCCCGACCTGGACTTGGACTTGGACTTGGACATGGACCTTGACGCTCTGCTGCGCCGCAAGCGATAAGAAGCGACCCGTAGCCTGATAAAGGCTGGGCGTGCAAGAGTTTGTCTCCACTCAAAAGGTCCACGTCTAGGTCCAGGTTTAGGTCCAAGTCCACGTTTATTGGCAAAATCATTCCTATCTTAGCGCTTAAGGGCTCACGCCCGGGTCTACTCAGCGGCGCCCCTTCGGGGCTGGGATTTTCCATTGTTGTCACTATATTTCATGATCATTCATAGCTGCAAAGAAGAGACGAATTGGGCGAAATCCCCGGACAAGGTTTCGCGGATTTCGTGGGTTCATCAGGTTTATGGCGTCGGGGGCGATTTCAGGAGTTCGCCGCTGTTCAGGGCCGCGAGATCGGATGCTTGCCGCTGCTCGAACCGGTCTTTGTCCCAGATTTCCACCGCATCGATCATGCCCATGATCACGACATCCTTCTCAATGCCTGCATAGGCGCGGATCGGCGCGGAAAGGTGAATCCGGCCGAGGCGGTCGATCTCGCACTCCTGGGCGTTTCCCACCATGTGTCTCGTCAACTTCCTCACGGCCGGATCGAGCTGGGACATGGAGCGGACCTTCTTCAGCCAGGCTTCCCAGCTCGATTCGGGCAGAATCCAGACACACGGGTCGAAACCCAGCGTGACTACCACCCGCTGGCCGATCATGCTGCGGAATTTAACGGGCAGGCTGACGCGGCCCTTGGTGTCAGCCGTGTGATAAAAGGAACCGTGAAAATCCAGGAACCCTTCAACCATAGTCGCTCGGCCGGGTATCGAAGATCAAACCGCCGGAGCCACGAAGACCGCAAATCATGTCGAGGTCTTTCCGGCTGGCGCGGTTCGCACCGTTCGTTGCATCCTGTCCAATCAGGCCGTCTGTATCTGTCCGTGGCAAGCCGACTCGACGAGAGCTGAAAGGTCCTGCAAATCGAAGGGTTTGGGCAGGATGCCCCACAGACCGTCGCGGCGCGCATCTAATAATTCAGATTCAAACTCATCCACGGATCCGGAGACCACGACCGCCCTGGTTTCCGGCGCCAGCGTCTTGGCCCGGTTGAAAGTCGTCAGCCCGTTCATGCCCTTCATGCGCAGGTCAAGAATCAGAAGGTCGTAGGACCTCTGCGCCAGGGCTTTGAGCGCCTCCTCTCCGGAGGCGCTGGCATCGACCTCATAGCCTGCCATGCTCAGAAACTCAACGCACAACTCGCGGACACAGGACTCATCATCCACAATCAGGATATTTTTCATGCTCACGAATCCTCTGCGGGCATCGAGGCACAACCGCGCGTCCATACGGCGTCTGTATCTCATCAAGAATCCGGTGTCCATTCCCTGGGCCCCTCATATTTCCACTGATCGGTGAGTTGGGTGGCATTGATTAGCACTATTTTCCTCTAATTACCACTTTTCCCCACTTCGTCGCCCATCAGATACCATGCGATCCCTTAGGTGTCAAGAGAAATTAATGAAATATGTGAATTATGTGAATAATATGAGGTCTGGACTCTTGACAGCTGACAAGCGTCGTCGAAGGGCATTCCGGGAGCGGATAAATCGCCGCGAGCTTGGCTGCAGCACGGGCATTCTGGCTGCGGCTACCGCTGCAGGCAGGACGCCCGTGCCGATGTTCAACCGCGCTAGAAATAGATACAGCTATTTTGCCGGTGTGCTGACGATGACTGCCGACTTGACGTAGTCGAGCTTAGGGAAACTCTTCTCTAGATAGGCATTGCCTTCCATCTGGATGCGGCCCTGATCCGGTCCGACGCCGTCGGGCGGCCCTTCTCCATATGCGGCGTAAAGAGAATCCACGACTTTCATGCCGTCGGCGAGCACCTTTCCAAATGGCGCGAAGCGCTGCGTATCAAGAAATGAATTGTCCTTAAAATTGATAAAAACCTGATTACTGCGCGAGTCCGGCACGGGAGCTTGGGCATAGGTGACGTACCCGCGCTTGTTGGATTGTTTGACCGGATCGTCCTTGATATTTGCCCGATTCCAGACCGCGTTGAGCTTCGGATCACCATTGATGCCAAATTGTGCCATGAAACCGGAGAGGACGCGGAAAAAGCGGCAATTGTCGTAGTAGCCGTTCTTGACCAGGTTGTAGAAACGGTCGGCTCCGGACGGTGCCCAGGCTCGGGTCACTTCAATAACAAAAGCACCTTTCGTAGTTTCAAACTTGGCCTGAAAGACGTCCGGCGCCTTTTCTGTCAGTGATGCGGGATTCATGAGCTTCTCCTTGTTCGCTTGCGCCCCGGCCTGTTGAAATGCGAGTCCCAACGCAACGGCACAAAGCAGTACCAGAACTGTTACAAGACCCTTTGTCATCAAACGCATCGATCATTCTCCTTTTCTTCAGAGGGTTCGTGGCTTGTAGAGTCCGCCCATGCGATGCGGCATGCGTCGAAACTCCGCGCGCAGTATACCACCATTCGCAGCCGCGCCCGATGGCGGTCTTAACCTGATTTATTCATGAAGCAGAACCGCACGCCCTTGAAAAACAACAAAATTGGACGGTCAGCGTCGGTCAGCGTTTTTCCGCGTCCAAAACTGCATTTTGGTCGCACATTCATGAATAATCCGGGTTAAAGACCCGCCGCCCCCATTGGATAAGGGCGTAATTTTATCCACAAAGACTCCAGGACTCAAAGACTCCAAGGAAAACCATCTGTTCTTAGGGTCTTTGAGTCCTGGAGTCTTTGTGTTGCTTCCTCGATGACGAATCTCAAGAATTTCAGGATTTCGTTTCCCGCACAAACCGTTTTGGGAATACGATGATTCAATCCGCGTGAGGTAGGAAATGAGGAACTCATCCAAGGTCTGGACCGGGCCGCTTCCTGTCATCCTGCCCATGGCCTGCATTCTCTTCTACCTTGGATCGGGCGTGGCCCTGGTAGCACCCCGGCAATCCACTGTTCCCCGGTCAAGAAAGGAGCCCATGGGCGAATTTATTTTCATCTCAGCGCCGTTTGCATCCTGTCATGCCTCCACCATCGTGGAACTGCGCAACGGGGACTTCATGGCGGCGTGGTTCGGCGGATCAGCTGAGAGCAGGCCGGATGTCGCCATCTGGGGTGCCCGCCTTGCCGGCAAGGAGTGGTCCACGCCCTGCGAACTGGCGCGCGAGCCGAATATCGCTACCTACAACCCCGTGTTGTTCTTCACCGCAGATGAACGCCTGTGGCTTTACTTCAAGTTTGGCCCCGGCCCTACTGCCTGGACCGCAGCGCGGCGCTGGAGCGCCGACGACGGCCGGAGCTGGTCGGCTGTAGAGTATCTCCCGGCCGGGCTGTACGGCCCGATTCGAGCCAAGCCGCTGGTCCTGTCAGACGGAACCATCGTCAGCGGAACCTCCGTGGAAAGTTACCAGGCGTGGTCCTGCTGGATTGAACGCAGCACCGACGGTGGCAAGACCTGGACGAAGTTCGGTCCCATCACGGTTCCTAAAGATTCCGAGCGGTCGGGCGAATGGGGCAATGCCGTGCCTGCGGTTTCGGGCACGGCTGAGCCACAGCTTCCGGACGGCATCATTCAGCCGTCGGTAGTCCCTCTGGGCGGCAAGCGGCTGCGGTTTTATGCACGCTCCACGGCACGCATCGGCAAGATCTGCGTTGCTGATTCCACTGACGCAGGCGTGACTTGGACGCAAGCCCGGCCCATCGATTTACCCAATCCCAATTCCGCTATCGACGCAGTGACACTGCGGGACGGGAGGGTGGTCCTGGTCTACAATCACTCCAGCAGGGAGCGCACCCCTCTGAATCTGGCCGTCAGCAAGGACGGAGAACGCTTCCAGATGTTCTACACTTTGGAGGACCAGCCCGGTGAATACTCTTACCCCGCGATCATTCAAGCCCGACGCGGCGACCTGCACATCACCTACACATGGAACCGTAAACGGATCCGGCATGTAATGATTCCGCTTCCGGACATTTCTCGATAATCCGCCCGGGGAGGATGACCACGTAACATACGGCACGGCATAGCCGCATCTGTTGTGATTCGCTGTTGTGAAGGGTGGAGCGCCCACGTATACTTGGCGCCATTCACGCACATTACCCCTTCAGGAGGAGGATTTGCCATGCGCTCCCTGACTGCGTTTCTTGCTTTGGTGTTCGTCACGATATTGCAGGGGCAGGAGACTCCAAGGCTCGACCCTGCGCTCGTCGCTCCACTCAAGTGGCGGAGCATCGGACCGGTGAACACGGGAGGGCGCGTCGACGATTTCGCCGTCGCCAGAGTCCCCGGCGCCCCTGACGCGATCTATGTCGCGACGGCAAGCGGCGGCGTTTTCAAGAGCGTGAATGGGGGAACCTCCTGGACTCCGATCTTCGATGGCGTAGATGCGATGATGTCCACCGGCGACATCGCGGTGGCGCCCGGCAATCCGAACATCGTCTGGGTGGGCACGGGCGAAGCGAACAATCGCCAGAGCTCATCGTGGGGTGACGGCGTCTACAAGTCGGTGGATGGCGGGCGCACCTGGAAAAACATGGGGCTGAAGGAGACGAGGCACATCGGTCGCATCATCATCGACCCCGCAAATCCCGATGTCGTCTATGTCGCTGCGGTCGGACACCTCTGGGGTTCCAATCCCGAGCGCGGAGTCTTCAAGACGGCCGACGGCGGCCAGACTTGGAATAAGGTGCTGTACGTCGACGAGAACACCGGCGCCAACGACATCGTGCTTGATCCCGGGAATTCTCAGAGGCTCTTTGCATCGACGTATCAGCGCCAGCGCAAGGCGTGGGGCTTCAATGGAGGCGGTCCCGGCAGCGGGATTTATCGTTCTTTGGACGGCGGCGCAACCTGGACGAAGCTGACGAATGGACTGCCGCAGGGCGACAAAGGCCGGATTGGCCTCGACATCTTCCCTGCCGATGGCCGGATCGTTTATGCGACCGTGGAAGCCGGCGGGGGGGCCCAAGGCGGTGGGCGCGGCGGAGCAGGCGGAGGCGGAGGGAGAGGAGGCGGAGCGGCAGCAGAGGGCGGAGCCGCGGCCGCAGCAGGAGGCGGTGGCGGAGTTTATCGCACCACGGACGGAGGGGAAAGCTGGGAAAGGCTCTGGGCGCAGAATCCCAGGCCGAGCTATTACAGCCAGATCCGGATCGATCCGAAAGACAGGAACCGCATCTATGTGCTGGGATCGAACCGGGGATTCTACATATCGGACGACGGTGGGAAGAGCTTCCGCGACGTCTTCAGCAACGTTCATTCGGAAGATCACGCCCTCTGGGTCGACCCGGACAATCCCAACCACCTGATAGTCGGCGGTGACGGAGGTGTGTCGATCTCATGGGATCGCGGCCTGACCTGGGACTTCCGCCGCAACATGCCGATCGGCCAGTTCTACGAAATTGACGTGGACAATCGCGATCCCTACACCATTTGCGGCGGACTGCAGGACAATGGGGTCTGGTGCATGCCCAGTGCAACCCGCAACCGGAACGGAATCGCAGATCGTGATGCATGGAACATCGGCGGCGGTGACGGCTTTCATGCCCACTTCGACCCGAAGGATTCCAACACTGTGTATGAGGAGTCGCAAAATGGTGCCCTCGCGCGGGTGAATCTCGCCACGCTCGAGCGCGTGAATGTCCGGCCCGGCCCCGCGGAGCGCCCCCAGCCGGGCGCACCGCGCGACGCGGGCTACCGCTGGAACTGGGACACCCCAGTGCTGATCTCGAGCATCGATCCGAAGGTTCTGTATATGGGGGCAAACGTGCTTTTCCGCTCCCCGGACCGCGGCGGCAGTTGGAAAGCCATCAGCCCGGATCTCACTCTGCACATCGACCGGGACACGCTGGAGATGATGGGCAGCCGGATCACGGCGCAGACCCTTTCGCGCAACGACGGGCAGTCGAACTATGGATCGCTGACGACGATCGGCGAGTCACCGTTCGATGCCCGCGTCCTGTACACCGGCAGCGACGATGGCCAGGTGCAGATGACACGGGACGGCGGCGCCACCTGGACGAACATCACATCCCGGTTCCCCGCCCTTCCGCCCAGAACTTATGCCAGCACCGTCCTACCCTCGCGCCACGCCGCGGGACGAGTGTACGCCACCTTCGACGGCCATTACGACGACGACTACCGTGCATACGTGTACGTCAGTGAAGACTACGGGCAGACGTGGAAGTCACTCTCGGCCGGCTTGCCGGAAACCTCCATCAATCGTATTCGCGAGCACCCGAAGAATCCTCGTTTCCTGGTGCTGGCCCACGAGCGTGGCGTTCACTTCTCCAACGATGGCGGTGCAACCTGGACATCGCTGGCCACGAACATGCCGACCGTCCCGGTGGACGATGCGATCATCCACCCGCGCGACAACGCGCTCATCGTCGGCACGCATGGGCGAGGCATCTGGATCCTGGATGATGTCGGGCCGCTGGAAGCGTTGACACCCGATGCCGTGAAGACCGATGCCCTCCTCGTGTCCATTGCTCGAGGCCGCCAGTGGAACATCTACGGCCCGCAATCCTGGTTCGGGGCTGGAGAGTTCTTCGCGCCCAACCCGGAGTTCAATGCCGTCATCTCCTACTACCTGCGGGATGGCCTCTCCGACCAAGTACAGATCGACATCAATGACGCCAAAGGCGCCCCCATCCGCACGCTGCGAGGGCCTGGGGCGCGCGGTTTGAATCGCGTCACCTGGGATCTGCGTATGGGGCCCGCTGTCGCCCCGGCGGCAGCACCCGCGGGTGGCGGCAGTGGCTCATTCGGCGGCGGTCGGGGAGGGGCGGCAGGCGGCCCCCCCGTGCTGCCGGGCAAATACCAGGTCGTGCTCAAAATCCCGGGTTCCAGTCGCGAACTTCGCGGCGAGGCCGCGGTCGAAGGCGATCCCCTGGCGAACTTCTCCGATGCCGATCGGCGCGCGCGGCAGGCCGTTTTGATGAGCATTTACGGGCTGCAGAAGACGCTCGGCAGTGCGCGCAGCGCGGTCCAGGCGCTCGTCGGTCAGATGGACTCGATCCGGAAGGATCTCGCGGCAGGCGGGTCGGGCGAGGCTGCCGGCCGCACGGACGCGTTGGCCGCGCGCCTCCGGCAGATAGGGGACGATGTCAGTCGCGAGCTCTCCGTCGCGGGCGGGCTGTCACGCCCCATCGAGGGCTTTTCCGGCCTGCCGACCGCAGATCAACAACGCCAGGCCGATTGGGCATTCGAGGATGCAACGAAGACGGTCGACGACTTGAACCGGGTGATCCAGGCGGAGATCCCAGGGCTGTATGCGCAATTCGCCAGGCGCGAGTGGCCGAACCGGATTCAACCCATCCCTCCGGTCCGGCGCTGAAGCCGCTCGGATGAAACCGCGCATGCATGCGAAACAACCCGGACAAAGGCAGATTCTCATCTGGCCCGCCAATCCACAGATCCTGGTTCGTTAAGTGAGTATGTTGCAGGGCTTCAGAAACCAAGAAATCCGCGAAACCGATTTCGTGCGTTGCGCGTATGTCGTGGTTCCTGCAGTTGCGGTCGAAAGGCTGTGCTGCGCACACCCGAAACTTGAAATGTGCTCTTGGTTTTTCCGAGGCTGCTGGCATAATATGCCGATCCTGGAATTGCTGGAAGCTCCAATAACTCGGGTGTGGTTCTAGGGGATTCTGATGCTCGCTGCGGAAGCGGGATTTGTGGCTCCGGGGCGCTCGCGCCCCATGAGGCGGAGCGAAGCCGCCGGCTGAGCGCCAGCGCTTCCACACACAGGGCGGTGACTCTCACCTCGATGGGAGTTGCGACGGTCAGTTACCTGTACATGCTGTCTACGCGGTGAGGGAAATGTGCTGGTTCTACTCGTAGGTGTTGCAGCGTGGTGGTCATCCTATTACGGCAACCACCAAGTCGCTTCGGTCACGATCCGGTTCCTGCATCTGGCAGGGTTGATCATGGGTGGGGGCACGGGGCTGTTCGCGGATCGGCAGGTTCTGCGCGCGGCGCGGTCCGCGCCCGGGGAACGAGAGGCGGTGCTGGCCACTTTGAGCCGGGCACACGCCCACGTAATTTCCTGGATCCTCATCGTCGGCATCACGGGTGCGCTCATGACGGCCGCCGACACTGCCACATTCCTGGCCTCGAAAGTCTACTGGGCCAAGATGATTCTGGTCGGTCTGCTCATTGCCAACGGCGTTGCCTTGTTTTTCGTGGAGCGCCGTACGCGCCGGCTCGGAGCCGCCTCAGAATGGTCCCGGCTGGTGATCGTATCCACCATCAGCGCCGTCCTGTGGCTGGTAACTCTGTTTATGGGTACGCTTCTGACCGTCGCCGCCTGACCACAAACCCGGGAAGGATAGGGCAAGTAAGGAAGGAGAAATGATTCCAACGGAAAACAGTCATGGAGACAATTCCCGCGGATGCGGTTGTTTCGATTCTGAAACGACCCGGCGCGTTTTTCTCAGCAGGGCGTCATGCGCTTTAGCTGCCGCGCTCGCGGCCTCCGGCGTAAACGTGGACGCGGCGCGCGCTCTGCCGGTGGTACTGACCGGGGCCGTCTCGCGCCAAGGCACCGAACGCTCGTATGCCATTCCATCAGGGGATGTGGTCAATATCGACGAGGACAACGATGTGATCCTCGTCCGCCAGGCGAATCACATCTATGCATTCTCGCTGTCCTGCCCTCACGAGAATACGGCCTTGCGCTGGCGCCAGGCCGACCTGCGATTTCAATGCCCGCGGCATGAATCCAAATACCAGCCGGACGGCACCTTCATCGCCGGCCGCGCCACGCGCAACATGGACCGTTTCGCCATTCGCCGTGATGGGCAGAAAGTGGTCGTAGACCTGGCGAAGCTGTACCGCTCGGATCAACAGAAAACCGAATGGGACGCTGCTGTAGTCACGCTCTGAAAACGCGGCACCTGATTCACTTCTGGACCGCGGGGGGATCGAACTTGGCTTCATCTACCGGGACGTTGTGGGTAATTTCCTTCCACTCAATCGTTGATCCGGAGGATGGATCGGGCGCGGAGAACCGGGTCACAAAAGCCAATTTCACGCCGTCGACCTCCCGGTAATCATCGTAGTCGGTCTGTTCCGGAAATGCACCGAGAACCGTGTTGCGCATGACTAACCGCCGCAGGAGCAATCCGGTCTGCGCGTCGAAAAAAAGCTGAACACGCTGGCCGTCCGCCCGTGCCGAGACTTGATACGCCTCTCTGTCACCCACTTTCACTTTGCCTAGAACGCGCGGGCTGAGGGATTCTTCCTTGATTTTGAGGGGCCGCGCCATATCGGCTGCGCGCTTCAACTGCGCCAGGTCCGATCCTTTCAGTTCGGTCTGCTCGCTGGGGCTTTTCGTCCAGCCGATCGTTCCGTTGTAGCCCTGTGCAGCCACCCCATCGGGAAGGGTGGTGATCATTACCATTTTGTCGGGCGCAGCCTGATCAACCTCCACCGGGAACGAATTGCCCTTTCCGTCGATCATGGAGCCCTTCATGACCCGGCTTTTCAGTTTGTCGTAGGCCTCGCTGCTGCCGATGGCCTGCAGATACTTATCGATGATCTGGTCGAAGGTCGGCAGGCCTGCGGTGACGGGACGCGGCCCGGGCGCCGGAGCCGGCGCGGCGGGTTGGCCGATGGGCGGAGTCGCTATCGGTCGCTGCTGGCCGCGATGACAACTGTAGCACGTGATCTGTGGCTGTCCTTCGAAGCTCGCCTTGTTGATTTCCTGCGTCATCAGGATCATCCGGCGCGTAGTCTGCTTGGCCCGCTTGTCGTCTTTTTCATTAGCGTCGGGCACGTGACATTGCTCGCATCTCATGCCCACCGACGTGCCGATCAGATTCATCACACTCTTCATCTGCGCTGCCGGCATCCCTTTGAGTGCCTGAATATTCTTGAAAACCTGCTCCGCCGGCGGATCAACGGCGTTGACGGCCTGGGCAGCGTTCGGATTGCCGGACTGCCATACCGCCTCGGCAAAAGGCGCGTCCTCATAGCTTCGCGCCGCCAGCCAGTCCTGAATCAAAAAACTAAAAGTGAATCCCCATATCGCGACGCGGAGGCCGCGCCTGATCTGCGCCTTGAACATTCAATTTTCTCCCCGATGAGGTACCCGAGCCAAGCAAGTTCCGGCCCCGCAACTCGATCCAGACTGAGCCGGCGGGCGGAAATCTGATGTTAAAAGTGCCTGAAACGGCTGCCGCGGTCAAGCTGCATAGTGAACCCACGAATCGCGGAGAGCGATTCCTCGGCGCCGCGGCCAGGCAGTCTGCGCCCGGGTCGTGGGAGCAGACTGCCCGCCGCCCAGGGTCCAAAGCCGCCTCAGAGGGCTGGGTGTCACATCTTGCCGGCGTTCGGCCGAAATAGAGGGCGATTCGCAGATCACGCTCATCCGGCCCGACGCCGATGCGCGCCGTCAATTCTACAGTTCCGGCTTGTCGCCGATCGTCATGTCGGCAAACTTGAACGGGTATTTGTATTTGGCGTCGTTGATCCTGATCTGAAGCGTGACCTCCTTGTCTGCAGGCGACAGCGTGGGTTTGCCGTCGATCTCCTTCGCAAACTGCAAAAAGTAGGCCCCGTTTTTGGTTCGCGGTGGAGGCGCAATTATGTTTGCCAGCGGAATCTTGTCGCCGTTCTTCTTCTGGAGAAACGTGTCCTGCTTGAACTTCGCGAGAGCGGCATCGGCGTCTCCCCCCTGATCTCCCCGACCCCCACGGCCTCCTCTCCCCGCGCTGCCGGGAGCATAGCCCGTGAGCATCACTTCGTAAAACTCAGACTTATAATTCAGGATCGCGTCGAGTTGCGCTTTGGGAGCGTTGGGCGCGGCCAGCATCATATTGCGTACCACAGCCTCACGAATGGGGCGCGCGTACCAGTTGATATATATCGGTGGCGGCCCCGCCGTTCCGCCGCCTTCACCACCACCACCGCCGCCGCCACCACCGCCGCCCCCCCCCTTCGAAGCTCCACCGCCTCCGCCCGTTCCTCCTATTTGGACGGAACTGGCCGGGGCGTTCAGCAGCAGGACGTAGGTCCAGGGTGAATTCTTGAGAAGGATCTTTTCCACCTCTTTGGCGGTCCACTCGGTGTAAGGCTTGGTCGCCCAGAAATCCTTCGGACCGGCATTCGCAATCAAAACAAAAAAGGCCAACAACGAACACGCAGCAAGGATGGCGGCGTGCTCGAACTTACGGTTTGTCATCGTTACCTCCGATTGCTCGGGATGGTTAGCTGAATTTTTCCGGCCGCATTTTAACACGAGATGTGCAATATGAAAGCACTTCTGTTCCGAACTCAGACGTTGGGGAGTTTCCTACGTTTCGGCGCCGTAGGAGACCTGCATGCGGCGGACGGCGATGCGGGCGACCCACAGCACCAGTGCGGTCACTACCAGCAAGCCGAGGATAGCCCCGAAATGCGACGCGGGCGCGGCCGGCGACAGAAGCAATTGAATGAGTGCCGGAGCGCTCTTGTCGGTGGGCGCCGGAACCGGGCACAACGATTGCAGGTAGTACAATACGCTCAGTTTCTGCAGGATCTGGGGCAGGAAGCCGTTGATGCTCTCCCAGGCAAGCAATACGGCGGCCGGAATGATCGGATTGCGTAACAGCAGGCCGGCGGCGAGGAACACGCTCCCGTAGCCGACGCATCCGAGTACAGCGGCCGCCGTGTACCAGAAGGCGTGTGCCATCCCCGCACCTTGCCAGTAAGCCTGCGCCTCGACGGGGTTCTGCGTCCACAGCATGACCGCGAAGCACAGCAGTGCTCCCCCCGCAAAGATCACCGACGAGGCGATCAGGCCCGCACCGTACTTGCCGGCCAGCAGTACCTCGCGCCGCGCCGGAGCGAGGAACCAGTAATGGAGCGTCTTGTCCAACATCTCCCCGCGGAAGAGGTTCATGAAAATGCCGAGGCAGCCGAAGAAAATCGCCAGCCGCAGATAGAAAAACTGGAATACTCCGGCAAACACCTGGCGGTCTTCCTCGAAATTCAGCAGCGGGCCGAGGTCACTTGACGCCAGCTTGTTGTATGCAAACTCCAGGCGCGCCTCGCGACGGCCGTCGAAATAAATCAGCATGCGGTGCGACGTGCGTTCGTCCACGAACTTCGCCCCCGTCGAAGTCAAAACGGTGGTGAACAACCTGCCGTCCTTGCTCACTTGGATATTGAACTCACGGGTGTCGAACTCCTCGCTCTCGCCTCCAGCGCTGGCATGCTTTATGACAAAGCGTTTCACCTTGACGGCCGCCCCCAGGTCCACCTGCAGGAAGCGGTCCCACTCGTGTGAGCACCACTTGTCGTCCTTGCCGAGGGAGACGCTGCCGTTGAAGGCCTTCTCCGGCCCTTCGTCGGAAGTGCAGGGGGAACTGCCGATGGCCGGACGCCGCAGGGCCAGGTTGGCCGGGCCGTCGGGACCGTAAACCTCAAACTCGTAGATCCTCGCGGTCGGGTCGCCGCCGTAGGTGGGCCGGGTGATGTTCAGCCGGACAAAACGTGCCTCGGCGGCCGGCTCGATCATGTGGGTGGTCACAGCCGTGGTTTCACCCTGGGCGCGCACGCGTTTGCGGCTTTGCCACTGGTATTCGCTGGCGGGCCGGCCAAGGCGCTTCAGCACCTCCTCGGCGGATTCCCCTTTGGTGACGCTGTCAATCAGGGCCGGCGGTGTCAGGCCGCGGGCCGAGAGGCGATCGCGCCGGATCTTCACTTCGATGCCGTGCCCGAAGAAGATAACCGCCGGGAACAACGCCAGCCCGTAGACCCAGAACGCGCGTTTCGAAAAGAAGGCGCGCCGCAACTCGATCTTCGCGATCGTCCACGCCTGCTTCACCGGTTTCGGGAACCGGATGGCGGGTGGCGGGGTTTCGGCAGCAGGCATCTGGTTTGTGTGATCCATCTTATGTTTCGGGCCTTTCGTACATTCCTGGTAAGAGCGATGATCCCATCAGTTGGTGATCATCGTAATACCTGGCTAGCGGGTGCGGGGTATCGAGTTTTCCACGATCACCCGACACCAAACACCCGGCAGCCATCACCCGCCGATCAGGTACTCGTACAGGGCGTCCACGTTCTCGTCGGCCGGGATGACGCTGTCAATCCGATGGCCGTTGCGCGCGATGCGGCCGAGTGCCCGGGAGAACTGCTCGCGGTCCCGGGTCATCACAAGCAGCCCCATCCGGTCGTCATTCAGCTTGATCTCAGTGATGTGGTCTTCGCTAAAGAGCAATGCCGCCACACGCGAGGCGTCACGGCAACGAATGACAAACTGACTGGGGTGATCGTGGATCTCCTCGCGCACATTGCGGATCTCGCCTTCGGCTACGATCATGCCGTTGGCGATGAGGACTACCTGGTCACTGATCACGTCCACTTCCTGGAGGACGTGGCTCGAGAGAATCACGTGTTTGCCCTCGGCGGCCCAGGCGCGGAAGAGCGCGATGGTTTCGGCGCGGACCAGCGGATCCAGCCCGTTGAGCGGTTCATCGAGCACCAGCAATTCGGGTTCGTGCGCGATCGCCTGCGCGAGACGTACACGCTGGCGCATGCCCTTCGAGTAGGCCGCCACCTTGCGTTCCGCCGCCTCAGTAAGGCTCAAACGCTCGAGCGCCTTCCACGCCCTCTCTTCCGCTTCGGCACGGCTGTAACCGAACAGCAGCAGGCCGGTGGTGATGAAGCTGAAACCGGTCGCCCAGCGAGGCGCCGCGTCGTATTGCGTGGCATAACCGGTGATGCGCATCAGATGCTCGGGATCCCGGGGCGAGAGGCCGCGCATGAGGATCGAGCCATGATCGGGATGGATCAACCCTGTCATCAGGTTCATCAGCGTGGTCTTTCCGGAACCGTTCGGCCCGACCAGGCTGGTGATTCCCGGCGGAATGTGCAGGGTGACCCGGTTTACGCCGAGCACCTCGCCGTAAAACTTCGAGACCTCGTCAAAAATCACCACGGGCTGGTTCACGTGATCACCTCCACGGGGCGCAGCTTGCGCTCGAGCACAAGCACGAGCAGGAGGATGATCGCGGCCAGCACTGACGCGCACGCCGTCACACCGGGCCCCGTGGGCGGCTCGACGCTGAGCATCTCGCACCATAACCGGTTGGCGGCCCATGCCGGATTCAGCGCATGGCCCCAGGTCACGCGAAAGACGCCGTTGATCATTACGGACACGCCGCTCAGGATGAAGAAAAATCCGAGTATGAGCGCACCCGCCACCACTCTCCACCGCACGTACGCAGAACTCGCCAGAGCCACCATGCTCACCAGGAGCACCCAGATGGCGAAGCCGGCGACGATCGCAGAGCCGATCGTCCAGTTGGCCCGGAACCACGACGCGCCGGCCATGCCCACCTGCATGCCGAACAGAAGCAAACCCGGGATCCAGGTGATCAACGAAAGCATTCCGAACAGAACGATGAGCCGGGCCCACGTGTAGTCGGACCGGGTGAGCGGACGGCTGAAGTAGAGCGGCAGAGCGTTGTTAGCGAGATCGGGTGCGATCAGCCCGGGGCCGATGAGCGCGGCGAGAAAGGTCGCGAAGGCCGCCTGAACATTCATGAAAACCATGAAAAAATTGCCGTTCGCTTCGATGAAAGTCTCAAATTCTCTTCCGAAAAGCCCTTTCAGCAGCTCGGCGTGGTTGGTGAGGTAAATGAAGCAGGCGCAGAGCAGCGGCCAGATCATTGCAGCAACCGTCAGGAGAACAACCAGGCGCTGTTGGAACAGCCGGCGCCAGGCAAAGCGGGGCAGCACCATGAACCGCGTCCAGTGGCCGGTGATTCGACCTTGATACCGGTGGTACCCACGCCTGTAGACCGCCATGCGAATCTCCTGCTCTGAAAACGACTCCTCAAAAACGGAAGGCAGCCACCGGCGCTCCACACCTAGATGGGCTGTGCCTTGCCGGCACTAAGCAGTTCGGCGCCTTCCCCCGGTGTATGTGCAATGTGGCCCATCGCCTTCAAGAAGATTTCCTCGAGCGTGTCGCGGCGGTGCGTGAGCTTGCGCACGAGGAGGTTCTCCCGTGCCAGCAGATCCCACACCACCTGGACTTCGACGTTGGGCGGCAGGACGATGCGCCAGCGGCCGCCCCCCTCGCTGACACCGTCGGCGCCGATTTCCGGCAGGGCGCCGCGCAGATTCTGGTCGTCGCCGGTAACCTCGAGTTCGACGAAACACTTGTTCGAGCGCCGTTCCTCCTCGAGATTGCACTCGTGTACGATCATGCCGTCCTTCATGATGACGACTTCGTCGCACACCTGTTCGACGTCGCGCAGCAGGTGCGAGCACAGGAGCACGTTCATCCCCTGCTCTTCCTTCATTTCACGGACCAGCTTAAGCATGCGCTGGCGGGCGGAGGGGTCGAGACCGTTGGTAGGCTCATCGAGGATCACGAGCTCCGGGCCGTGCACGATGGCCTGAGCGAGCTTGGCCATCTGTTTCATGCCCAGCGAATACGTCCTCAGCTCGCGATAGCGCGCCTCGCCGAGACCCACGTGGAACAACACCTCGTGCGCCTTCTCGAGCGCGGCTTCCCCGGGCAGGCCGGAAAGCTCCGCCATCAGGCGCAGGAAGGTGACCGCCGTCATGTTGGCGATGAAAGAATCGGTTTCGGGCATGTAGCCGATGCGGGACCGGACTTCGCGCATCTGGTGGTGGCAGTCGAAGCCCAGCGCACGGGCGCGGCCCTCGATCGGCTTATGGAATCCGAGCAAGGTCAGGATCAGGGTCGATTTGCCCGCGCCATTGGGTCCCAACAACCCCACGGCTTTTCCGACGCCGGAAACGCCGAGACGGCAGGAGATCCCGCGCAGGATCTCCCGCCGTCCCAGCTTGACCTTGAGGTTGTCCAGTTCAACGACCGGCTGTGCCATTCAGCGTCCCTGCGGAACAATTGTTGTCATCGGGCCGGAGCGCGCCCGGCTCAGGCTCTGCAGCATCACCAAGTCTAGTACCAATCCCGATATCCGAATACGGCTGGCGGCGTGAATTTGTTCCGTGGATCCGTTAAAAACCACCAGGATCGGGTCGCGCTCGGCGAACAATTTCTGGAGGGCCGGGTTCGGTACCAGCGCAGCGAAGCCCTGCAAGGCACCCTTCGTATTCAGCCAGGCGAAGCCCGATGGGTGCAACCCGGCAGATGAGGGGAGTTGCTGTTGGAAAATGGACGACCAGACAAGCGGCGAGCCGCCGTTGCGCGTCGCGATCGCGCGCGCAGCCGCGCCCCGATCGGAAGCCGCCACGAGATAGCCGCGGTCGTACGTCCAGGTGACCGCCAGCGGGAAAAGGCCGGGCTTCATGGTGGTCCAGATTCTCCCGTCAGCGTTTTCCTGTTCGATGGTGATCCGTTTGGCCTGATCTTCCGGCGCCAGCTCCGCATTGAACGCATCCACCAGCTTTTGAACAGAGGCGTCGACGACGGATGGATTGTTCACGAGCGCCGACAACACCCAGACCGGGCCGGTCACCGAGAGCCCTTCCAGGGCGATTGCCGATTCCGTGCCGAATGCAGCAGCCAGGTCATTGGCGAAACCGGCGCCGAGCTTCGCCTCGGCGGCGGCGAGCCCCCCCGTGAATGACGGTTCCGACTTCGCAAGTTGCGCGGCGAGCTCCTCGAACAACTGGCTCGGCTCGCGCGTGGAAGCGTAGACTGCCAACGCAGCGTCGCTGGAGACATACTCGGCCGCGCCTCCGGACCCGGCGCTCGCCAGCCACGAAGCCATGCCCATGCGCGGGCCCTTGAAGGTGAGCGTAACCTCGTTCTGTTCGATGCCCTGAATCGCACGCTGCTCGATAAAGAGATGCTTCATCTGCTGCGCGCCCACGAGTGCGGTCTCAGCGGCTCCCGGCGCCGCCGCCGATACGGTCGGCTCCATGTCAATGCCGATCAGCCAGCCAGCCCCCCGCTGGTAACGGGCCGCAATTGCTTCGGCGAACGGTGTGGCCGCGCCCTGCCCCAGGCCATTGAGCACCCACTGCAGATGCGGCTGCGAGTCGGAGACAACCAGCAGCGTGTCGTTGAGGGTATACGGCAACGGAGATTCGGCCGGCTGGCCGCGCAACGCGTCTATAGCGCTCGCCAATTCGGCGCGTTTGCCCGGCTGCACTTCCGCAACGACCATCGGGACTTGTTCTTTCGCTCCCGGCGCACTTGTCGAGAATACAAAAACGATCTCGTCGCCGAGCAGCGGCGTTACCGTCTGAATGCGGTCAATAAGCAGCTTCAGCTCCTGGCCGGCGCCGGAATTCCACCACTCACGAAATGCAGGGCTGTCGGCTGCCTGCTGCTCAAACAGCGTCATCGCCTGGCGGATGGTGCCGCCGAGGTTCGGAATCGCGCCATAAACCACCGCATTCGGCGGCAGGCACTGCAGCAGGCGGGCTTGAGTGCGGAGTTCCGGAGGCGGCAGCTCGGCGATCTGCTTGTCGAGCCTGGCGAACGAAGCCAGCAGCGCGATATAAGTGTCGGCGTCGGGGCTCCAGGCCACCGCATCCTGGACGGAATTTGCGAGTGCCGGGTTCGTGGCCGCCTGCCTCCCCGGGCTCAGTACGACTTCGACCCCGGGCTGAGTGACCGCCACCGAGCCCTCGACCACGGAAACCACGGTGCCGCCGAGACCGGAGGATACGGCGAACACGGTTCCTTTCACGGATGCGACCGAGTCGCGGGTCTCGACGCGCAGATGCCCGCGGCGCTGCTTGGCCGCCTGGACAATGATATCGCCGCGCTGGAGATGAATGGTCTGGCCGCTCCAGGCAGCCCGCACGAACAGCTCGGTACGCTCGTTGACGTCAACCAGCGAACCATCGGCAAGCTGCAACACCGCGCGGGCCCCGGGCCCGGTGCGGACCACTTCGCCTTCGCCAAAGGCAGCGCCGGCCTGCAGCACGCCCTCGGGCACGCGATGGAGCTCTCCGCGGACGGATGTCACCGTAGCGCGGGGGCCCGCCGGTGCCAGCAGCGTGTCGATGCGGTCGCGCCCGAGATAGAGCGCCGCCAGAACCAGCGCGGCAGCAGCCGCCCAGGCCCCCCACATCGGCCACCGGGATGCATGCCGGTGGGGCATGACGATCGCTTTCCGTTCCCCCTTCAGTTCGGCGAGCTGCGCGCGGCACTGCGGGCAGCGGCTGAGGTGGTCTTCCATCAGCAGCTGCCGGTTGCCGGCGAGCCGGCCGTCCAGGTAATCGCGGAAGCCGGCATGGAATTCCGCGCATGCCGCCATCCCGGGATTTCCCAGCTTTTCCCAAACGCGAGCCCGAGCCCCGGCAAGTTGCTCGGGACTGGCACTTTCACTCTTCATCGCCTCCAGGGCTTTTTCCAATCGATCTTCTGACATCGCCGACCTCCTGTCTAACGCTCCATTTCAGCTTGCAATGCTTGCCGGATCCGGTGCAGCCGAACGGCTATGTTGTTCTTTTCCAGGCCGAACATCTCGGCCAGTTCCCCGTTGGACAGCCCCTCGACGTAGCGCAACAGGAACACCTCCGCATCGTCCTCCCCCAGCGTGGCGATCGCCCGCCGCAACCGCTCCTTCAACAGCGCCGGGCTTTCGGCAGCGGCATGCACCGCCTGGTCGTCGAGCTGGTCCTCGCGGTGCGAAACTCTGCGGCGCAGCAGGTCCACAGCAGCATTCGTGGCTGCACGCCGGAAGTAGGCCTCCGGCACTTGCGCAGGGTCCAGGCGTCCGCCCTGGTTGAGGACGCGGAGAAACACGGTTTGCAGAACGTCCTCGGCGTCGGCCGGGTTCCCGGTGACGCGGAGGGCGGTGTGGTAAACCGCGGCATAATGGCGTTCGTACAGTTCGGCAAATCCCTTTGGCGAAGTCATGGCCATGGGCTGCGCGTAGAGTGAAGGGCTGGCTGTTCCCATATCCGGTTGCCTCAACCTCCCATACGCGCAGGCGCCCTGATTATTACATGGCGGAGAAAAAAAGTGGAGGCAACGTGCACTGACAACATCGGGCACGTGAAAAAAGCCGGAGACGGTGAGAATGCGGGCGCTCCAATAAGCGCCGGCGCCTATCTCTGGGGTTGTCCTTGTTCGGTCCCGCCCGTTTTTGACCTACGTTGGCGACAATTCTGATACAATCGCCCGGATTTGGCAGCCAAAGATCGGAATAAAAAATTTGATACAGGGCCATTTATGAAAAAACATTCAGTCCCCAGACGGGTCACAATCACCCGGGGCTTTTCGTTTCTGTGTCTCTCGTTCATTCTCCTGGCCGCCACGGCATGTGCCGGGAGGGCGATCCCGACTCAGAGCCCGACGGCCCAGACCGGAACGGGCGGAAGCCAGTCTCCCGCGCAGGAGCCGATCGACCCGCAGAAATGTCAAGACCAGCAGGATATGACGTGGGCCGACTACCACCCCATCCCGGGCAAGGACTGGGCCGACCCTTCGCTCGTGCCTGGCCGGCAGCTTCGCATCGCACTCGTAGCGGTCGATTTCCCCGATCAGCCGTTTGTGATCACCCTGCCAAAGCGGTCGGATCTCTTCGGCAATCCGCAAATCGATCCGGTGCGGCGCGAGGACGTGCCGCAGTTCTACGCCGACTTCTGGAACAAGCCCAATGCGCTCAATCACGGGCACACGATCAACGGATACTGGATGGAGCAGTCGCACGGGAAGATCGGCATTCCCAAGATGGACGCGTTCGGCCCGTACCGGATGCCCAAGAACCTGTTCCAGTACGGCCTCAACGAGTACAAGCAGCAGAGCGGCTGCCCGACCGGATTCACCTGCAACGGCGACCTCGAGACCGATGCCGACGCGCTCTGGCGCCAAGCCACCGGCATGACTGTCAACGACACCAAGGCAAAGTACGACAGAATCCTGAGAATCTACGCCGGATATGACGAAACCAGCATCTGGCAGGAATTCGGCGAAATGAAGTTCCAGTCGCAGAACGATATTCCCGCCGAATGGGGCAACCCCGACACGACCAAGCCGCGGTGGGTCATCACCCGCTACGTGCCGTGGACTTCCTGGAAATCCGGCCAGATGCAGTGGGGGCTCTCTTCGATGCGCCAGGGCGAGAACTCCGGCACCATCACCCATGAGATCGCCCACGTCGCCTTCAGCACCGGCGACAACAACAACAATCCCTATGTCACACCCTACCGACGCGTGGGTTCCGGCCCATGGGATATCATGGACCGCGGCTCATTCAATGGTCCGGGCGGCCCGCACCGGCGCTGGGTCGTGCCGGCGGCAGAAGGGGCAGCCATGCCTGCAGGATTCATGCTCCGGGAAAGGATCCGCTTTGAGTTCGTCCGCCCGGAAAATGTTCTCAAGCTCAACCGGGATGGTCTGGCGAAGTCAGGACCGGCGGTTGCAACCGTCACGGCCAGGGCCGTGGATCCAGGACCGGGCGGCTTGGCCGGCATCACCGTCACGTTCGACGGAAGCGCCCCGCAGGACAAGACGCCTCCCTGCGACATCAACAAGGACCCGCTGTGCGCAGGCAATCCGACCTACAACTTCTACTCTCTGGAGGTTGTCCAGCGGATCGGCTACGACTCGTTCACGCCGGACAATGGCGTCCTGATATCCAAAGTCCGGAATCGCGCCGACCAGTCGACCGGCTACGGCTGCTTCACCTGGGTAATCGACGCTCACCCGGAAGATATCCATATGGTCGATTTCAAGCGGCCGGACGGTACGCCCGTGATGCGCACCATCGCCGACTATCGGCAGCTGAACGACGCGCTCTTCCATGCCGGCCTTAAGTCCGGCAGTCAGTACGAGTGGGAGGACACGCCCAACCGGTTGCACTTTTACATAATCGATCTCCATAAGGACGCCAACGGGATCCTGTCGTACACTGTCGGTGTGCGGTCGCTCGACGGGTCCGGCCCCCAGTCGCGCGGTGTGTCCCTTGCGGGAGCGAGTGCCCAGGCCAATCCGACGACCTGCAACTTCACCCTGAAAAACACGGGTGCGCCGGCCGCAGCGGATCCGTCGCTCCGTCCGCAGGACGCCGCACCATACTTGAACAGCGACATCTATCGCCTGTCGGTTTCGGTTGAGGGTAAGGGTTGGTCGGCGCAACTGACGAACGCGCTCGCTGCCGTGAAGATCGGTGATTCGGAGACAGTACCGGTACACCTGACCAGGGCACCGGGAAGCGCCGCGTCCGCCAAGGTAACCCTGAAAGCGGTATCGGAGAGCGATCCGACAAAAACGGCGAAGGCGACCTCGTCAGTTTCAGCTTCGAGTGCCAGGCGGTAGCTTCGCTACCGGCAGTGCTGCCTCAGCAAACCACGAAAGACCCGAACAGCAGCTGATCTTGTACACCTCTCCCCGGACTCCTATACTTCTATCGGGTGCAATAAACAGCGGGTGGGAATAAACCCGGCCGACTTTGATTTTGTATTTGCCAGGGATTCCTGTCAGGGAGACTCATCCATGCTGATCAAGAAAGCTCCGGATATTCGGTCTTCCGAGATCACGCCGAAGGAAATCTATCTCAATCGCCGCAAATTCATGGCGGGCCTGGGAGCGGCCGGAACTGCTCTGGTTGCCGGCCGGTTCCTGCGCAATCTGATGAATCCCCAAACGGTAGTTCACGCCGGGACTAAGCTGCCATACATCAAGAGCGGTCTCAGCACGCAGGGCGAGAAGCTCACGCCTTACCAGGACATTACGACCTATAACAATTTCTACGAGTTTGGGACCGACAAGGAGGACCCTTCACGTTACGCGACCAACTTCAAAACCACTCCGTGGACGGTTTCCGTCGAAGGTCTGGTCAAGAAACCGCGGACCTATGACGTCGACAGTATCATCAGGATGCATCCTTCCCTCGAGGAGCGCATCTACCGTTTGCGCTGCGTCGAAGCCTGGTCCATGGTCATTCCCTGGATCGGAATTCCGCTCAGTTCGGTCATCAAGGCGGTCGAGCCGGCATCGAAGGCCAGGTTTGTAGCTTTCGAGACTCTCTACGATCCGAAGCAGATGCCGGAGCAAAGGCGTTCCGTGCTGGAATGGCCTTACGTCGAGGGGTTGCGTATGGATGAGGCCATGCATCCTCTTACGTTCCTCGTCGTGGGGCTCTATGGTGAGACTTTGCCGAATCAGGACGGGGCACCCATCCGTCTGGTAATACCCTGGAAATACGGCTTCAAGGGCATCAAATCCATCGTGAAGATCAGGTTCGTCGAAAAACAGCCCCCCACAACCTGGAACATCATGGCCCCTCAGGAATACGGCTTCTACGCCAACGTCAACCCGGAGGTGGATCATCCGCGTTGGAGCCAGGCGAAGGAGCGCCGCATCGGCGAGTTCTTTAAGCGTTCCACACTCATGTTCAACGGCTACGGCGATCAGGTTGCCGGCCTTTACTCAGGCATGGACCTGCGCAGATACTACTGATGGCAGTGACGCGACGTAAGATCCTGGCTCTGAAATGCATGGTGTGGGCAGCCTGCCTCGCGCCGCTGGGACGGCTGGTCTACAGAGGGCTGACCGGTCGGCTGAGCGCAAATCCGATTGAGTTCATTACTCTCTCCACGGGGAGGTGGACGCTGGTGCTGCTCCTGGCGACGCTCAGCATCACACCGCTGCGAAAGCTCACCGGCCTGGCCTGGCTGATCAGGTTCCGCAGGCTGATTGGATTGTTCGCATTTTTATATGGTTTCCTGCACTTCATGACCTATGTCTGGCTGGACAAATTTTTCGACTTCCAGGACATGGTGAAGGATGTGATCAAGCGTCCCTTCATAACGGCCGGCTTCTTTGCTTTCCTGCTCCTGGTTCCGCTTGCAGCCACCTCCACGACATGGTCCATACGAAAACTGGGCGGCAGGAGATGGCAGCTCCTGCATCGTGCGATTTACATCAGCGCCGTTTCTGCCGTGATTCATTTCTGGTGGAAGGTCAAAGCCGATACCCGGGACCCCCGCATTTTCGCCGCGGTCCTCGCGCTCCTGCTGTTGTATCGTGTGGCAGCCTGGGGGGTGCGCCTGCACTCTGGCTACAATTCGGCAAGAGCCAGCGATGCCGGCCGTCTTCACCGGCGCCGTTCAGTCGCGAGCCCGATGCCGTAGTCATCCTGCGGCGTGATCATACATAAGCAGCGATGTAGACCTCTGAAAGCGAAGCCGCATCCTGAAAATTTCAGCGCACAGGGTGAGGATTGCTCGTCCACCTCTACCAGTCAATCTACGTCTCCCTGTGTTTCGCCAAGCTGTGGGAGAAAAGCCGCCCCCGGCAAACCCGGCTCAAGCCATAGAGCGTCAAAGGGATCGTACCTGCGAGATTCAAAATTCCAGCTGAACTCCTGCCAGGAATGCCGATAAGACATATGCAGTACTGAAAATGTCGGCAGATGCTGGTGGCCCCGGCCCGTTATTCGTTCAGCATCCCATTCTGATTCTCTGAAGGACGCTAACACTATGGAAACATTGGGGAAGTACGGACCCCTGGAGAAGTTGAGTGACGTGCCCATGGGGGCGGTGTACAAAGCCTTCGACGGCTCGCGTATGCGCTACGTTACCCTCCGCACACTGGGCAGCGATATCGAATGGGATCCGGCACTGAAAAAGCGCTTCTGCGATGAGTGCCGTGTCCTGATCGGTCAGAGGCATCCCAACCTCGCTGCTGTCTATGAACAGGGCCAGGAACAGAACATCGCTTATGTGGTGACGGAGTTGTTGCCGGGCAGGAATCTGAAGATGTTGATTGCTGAAAAAGCCGCCATGACGGTGGAGCAGAAGTTCGCCATCATGATCCAGGCGGCGGCTGGCCTGTGCCATGCCCATTCACTGGGAGTGCTGCACCGGAACCTCCAGCCACACAGCATAGAAATACTGCCTGATGGAAGGGCCAAGATTGCGGACTTCGGCGTCGGTGGCCTGCTCTCATCACCCGGCGCTCCCGTTTCAGCCCAGTCTGAATCCAGGATCTACCTGGCGCCGGAGCAGTTGCTGGGCAAGGAAGCGACCTGCCAATCGGATGTTTTTTCCCTTGGCCTCATTTTTTATGAGTTTCTGACGGGAACTCACCCATTTTATGACAGTGACAGCAGCAAGACGCTCGATAACATCCTGTACAAAACGCACTTTCCTACGGTAGAGCAGTTCCCGGAAGTGCCCTTCGCCCTGTGGCCGATCGTGGAGAGATGCCTCGCCAAGGATGCGGAGGAACGCTATGCGGGCATGCTGGATTTCAGCACAGCGTGCCAGGCGGCCCTCGATGAACTGGCCGAGGACTCCCAGTGGATGCGCATCGAACTCCAGACCACATTGCCGCGCCTGCAGAAAGCGGCCCGAAAACACGCTGCACCCCCAGCACTCGCGAAGCTGCAAAGCGAAGTGGAGCACGCTCTGTTCAACGAAGACAAGTCGGACTATCAGTCGCTGAGCCGCCTGGTTGCCGCATTGGCAGAACAACATCGCCTGCTGGAGACCTCTTCGGAAGCTACATTCCCTTCCCTGCCCGAGCCGGCGGACACTCCGCCCGGGAAGGACTCAATCACTGTGGACGAAGGGACCATGTCCGCTGAAGCATCCGCGGGCGTGCCCGACTCGAAGGAAACATGCACACCCGCCCCTTGCACTCCGGGTCTCCCATTGCAGAGCGGCGCTGCCGACTTCCCGGCTATGATGGATTCGGGATTTGCTCCGTTTGCTGCAGCGGCGGGAAGCCGGGAAAAATCGGAGGCCGAGACCACAGAACCCCCGGCACCCGCACGCGATGAAAACCTGAGCTTGCCGGGCTTGCCTCTGCCATCGTGTGGACCGGCGCCAGCCGAGTCCTTCGTAGCCAGACATCCGAGCGGAGAATTGCCGAGGATGGGTGGTACCCGCAAGGAAAGCGTCTCCGAACTGTTGCGGAAGATCGATCAGGGGCAGGATAGCACCAGAAAGACGGTGGAGAAGTTCCTGGCCGGGCGGCAGGCAATGGCGACGACCGGGACGCAGAAATCACCGGAGACCGCCCTCGCCGGGACGGCATCCGCAGGTGCGCAGCGAGAGGCTTGCGAGCCAAAGCGGGAAGCGACGCCGGCTGCAGTCACGCCGGGAACCGATCGTGAGCAGCCGCAGCAGCCGGCCGCACACGCCAGGACGGGCAAAGATCACGCATCTCGCGCGAGGCTACCGATTGAAGGAGTGGAGGGAGTTCCCAGAGGATTTTCTAGACAGGACCTGCGGCGGGCAACTCTCTGGATTAGCGCAGCCGTGCTGGTGCTGATCCTGGCTGTGGCGGTTCCAACGTGGGTACGAAATCGCTTCGGATCGAACGCAGGCAGGAACATATTCGCTCTTGGTCAGCGGGCGACGGGAATGGTGCCCTCACGAACCTCCGGCAAATCATCCGACCGGACGGTGGATGCGCTTCGTAGCAGGCTTGATTTCACGCGCCAGGACATTCTGCTGCAGGAGGCGCAGATCCTCCGTTCCATCGGACGCCTCGGTGAAAGCAAGGTATTTCTGAAACGCCTCATCGAAATCTATCCAACGTACCTGCCGGCGCAGCAGGAACTCGACCAGATCGAGGCCGCAACCAGTCCGCCGAAGAATAGTTCGTCCAGAGATCAGGATAACCAGCAGCAAACGGTGCAGAAGCTGCTCGCCAGCGCCGCATCCGCGATCAATACCGGCAAACTGCCGAGAGCGATGTCTGATCTCGACAAGGCTGACCAAATGCAGCCGGGACTGGTGGAAGTGGCAAATCTGCGCAGACGCCTGGAGGCTAAGAAGGCGGAGCTGGCCGCGAGCACGACCCGCCAGCAGGAGGAGCAACTTGCGGCACAGAGGCAGAACGAGTCCGAGGCCCTGATTCGGCGCACCGATGAACTTTATCGGCAGGGAAAGTATGACGAGGCGCTCGCGGCAGTCGAGGAGCGACTGGCACAGGATCCCGAGCTACCCCGGGCACAGGAACTCCGGAGCTCGACTATCGAGGTGCAACGCAGTCTCAAAGCGTACCAGAGCGCCCTCGAAGGGGGTAAGTATGCTGAAGCGCGGGCGGCACTCGACAGACTGGAACGCATCAATCCCGCAGATCCCGATCTGCCCGCCCTTCGAAAGCGGGCGGAAACGCCCCCGGCCCCGGGCAGTGCTTCCCTGACCATGTACGCTCTCGCCGAGCCCTCAGCCCTCTTGCTCGACGATCAACCTGTCGGAACCGGCGGCGAACTCATCAATCACGCCCTAAGCGCCGGCCGGCATAAGCTCCTGGCCAGAAACAGTGCCGGACGTGAGGTCGTGCTGATCCATGAATTCCCGAATGGCCAGAGCATTTCCATGGTCTATGACGTTGCCGGCCAGATTCTGCGGCCGATGGTTGAATCGGATCGGGAGCTGATGAGAAAGAGCAAGGCCAGGCAGCAGGCGCATCGCTTCGCGGTCGAGCACAGCCACGGTCTCTTTCGAGGCAGCTGCAAGGGCGATTTGATTCTGGACTATTACCACATCGTTTATCAGCCAACCACAGGGTCCCACGGCTTCAGTGTTCCCTTTAAGGATTTTAAGCTAAGGGTGGAGGATAAGACGGCGGTGCTGCTGCACACGGCAGACAGCAAAGAGTTTTCCGCGTTCAGGCTGGCGGATGCCGGGGTCGCACAGACCCTCAAGAAACTGTGGGATGACTTGACCGCCCTCGACAAGTAGCGGGCGGCAACGCACGATTCGGAACCAACGTCGGCCTCGCGGTTGTCAGGCATGCCCCGTCTGGGCCTGTTCGATCCACGTGCGGTAATCTCCAGGATACCCCGCGCGCTGCTGCAGCGCCTGCACGCGCGCCAGAATTGCGTCCACGTGCTCACCGGGAAGCGGGGCCTGTACCGCAAGGCGCTCCGCGACAGCATCCACCTTGGCCCTGGCCTCGGCCGCGGCATCCGCGAGCACCTCTTCGTAGCCGCTTCCTGTACCCAGCAGGTAGTGCTCGAGCATATGCTGCGACACCACCCGGCCGTGCCTGGCAGAAACAAGGATATTCCCCTTGCCGGTGACGGCGTTCCCGACGGCGAAGACTCCCGTCATCCCCTCTAACTCGCCGGTGCGCTCGTCGCTCAATCGATAGAGTTCGCCGCTCATCGGAATTCCCGGGATCGGCTCCGGAGTGCTGCCGATGGAACTCACGACCAGCGCTGCAGGAACTGCGCGCTCTGTTTCCCGGCGGATCAGAACCGCGCCATCCTCGACCATGGTGGCTGCCAGACGGAGGCCGGCGAGGCGGCTTGCTTCTGTCAGGTACGCCACAGGCACTTGCTGGTCCTGAAAGGTGAACAGATACTTCTCCATAAAGATCCGCAGGAGCTTGCTTCGTGTGGCGCGCGTCTGCTCCCTTTGTTGCGCCGTGGCGTTCTCCCTGGACTCGGCCACGGGCATATCCTCGGCGCGGCGCCGGTAGATGAGCGTGCAACCCTCGAGACCGAGATCGGCGAGCGTCATGTGCCGTTCCGCAAGGACCTTGTGGATACCGCGCTGCTCGAGTTCGTAGAGGTCGACAGGGTGGCCGCGCGCTGCCAGGGCGCGGGTGACGGTTTCGAGCATGAGGATCTTGACCACGTCCAGGGAAGCCAGGCCGCCGCCGACCACGATCGCGCCATCCGCCGGCTCCACCTGGGGACCGCGATAGCCCGGCTCCGGGTAGTGGTTGAACCAATGCACAAAAGCGTTCTGGTAGAAAAAGCCCTGCCCGACAAATTGATCGATGCCGGGTAGAGGCAGGGGGCGATCACGCCAGGCGCCATTGGCAAGGATCACCGCGCTCGGGCGCCATCCCAGCACTTCCTCGAGCGCAAGATCCCGTCCCAGTTTCGTGCGGGGGACAAAGTAAATCCCCGGGTGAGCCAGCTTGCCGTCAATCCTTTCCTTTTCCTGCCGCCGCAGTTTTTCGTGCCAGCGCGGCAGCCCGTCCTCGATCTTTCCATAAGGATGGTCGTTCTGTTCCAGGACGATACAGAGCACGCTCCTCTGGGCGAGTTGGGATGCCGCCTCAGCCCCGGCGACGGCGCCTCCCGCGACCAACACAAGGTGACGTGCTTTCTGTTCCATCATGGATCTCCGCCCGACGGTGGAATAAGCAACTATTAGAATACCAGAATTCGAAGACACGGCCTCATCTCGTAAACTCTGGCAGCGAATTGACGATAACAATGTGGACTATGCAAACTGCAACCAAGACTCTGCCCAGTGCATTCGAACGCTTCAATCAAATCCTGAGAACCATGGCCGAGCAAGGGGCCAGCGATCTCCACATCTCAGTCGGCAGCGGATTTCGCATCCGGATTCAAGGAAAGCTGGTTACCGCGTCGGATGGCGGGCCGCTCTCGGCGAACGACATTGCCGCCGTCGCCGCGGGCATCCTGCTCGTGAACCGCAGATGCACCAAGGACAACCTCGCTCAATTCATCGACGGGCTCACCGACTGCGACTGCTCCTACTCGGTTCCGACCCTCGGGCGATATCGCGTCAACATTGCGAGTCAGCGGCGCTCTTTGTCGCTGGTGCTGCGCCACATCCCTTACAATCTCCCTACCATTGAAGGGTTGGGGCTGCCGCCCGTCATAGCCGACATCGCCATGGCCGATCGCGGATTGGTGCTCGTAACCGGAGTCACCGGCAGCGGCAAGTCCACCACCCTGGCGGCCATGATCAACCTGGTCAACAAGACGAAGCACTGCAAGATCGTTACGATTGAGGATCCGATCGAGTTCCTCTATAAGGACGAGATGTGCACCGTCACGCAGCGCGAATGCGGTTCCGACACCGAGAGCTTCGCTAAAGCACTGCGGGCCGCCTTGCGGCAGGATCCGGACATCATTCTCGTCGGGGAGATGCGCGATAAAGAGACGATCGATATCGCGATCAAGGCTGCGGAAACCGGACATCTGGTTCTGTCCACGGTCCATACTACGGATGCGCCCAAGACCATTTCGCGCATCCTCAGCGTCTTCGACCCGGCTGAGCAAGCTTCGGTCCGCCTGAGATTGAGCGAGACGCTGCTGGCCATCCTCTCCCAGCGCCTGCTGCGGCGGGCCGACGGCACGGGCCGTCTGGTTGCCTGCGAGATCATGCGCCAGACCCAATCGATCCAGGAGTGCATAGCCGAGCCGTCCAAGACTGCGATGATCAAGGAATTCATCGAGAAGGGCCGCGATCTGTACCGCATGCAGACGTTCGACCAGCACCTGACCGACCTTTATCGCTCGGAGAAAATCACCCTGGAGACGGCCAAGGCAGCGGCAACTTCAGCGGCGGACTTCGAGCGCAATCTTCAGTTCCAATAGGGATAGTTGCCCCGATCCTCAACAGCTCACCCAGAGGATGCAGGGCGTCGATGGCCTCATTTCCAAACTCTCTGCTCCCTCTGCGCTAATCTCTTGCTTTTCACAAATACTCTCCCAACAGTCTTACAGACGCGGAGCGCCCCGGCTGCCGGCAGCAGTGCCACAATAATTTTGTGTCCGCCGGGTCTTTGTGGTTTGATAGATGCAAATTCTCGAAATCCAGATAGAGGAGGAGCACTGCGATGCGAAGCAGAATAACGGTCGGTTTGGTGATCTGGTGTTCGATTTTTGCCGGCACGGCCTTTCGTGCGCCTCAGGAAAAGCCCTTTGCGGTAGGAACCGCAGCGGCACAGCGCGGACACAAGGCAACGGGCGCAATCGAGGTTCCCGCAGGAAGCGATGCCGCGCTGAACATCCCGGTCGCGGTGATCCACGGCGCAAAGCCTGGGCCTGTGCTCGCCATTGTTTCCGGTCTGCACGGAACCGAGTACGCCTCGATCATCGCGGTGGAACGCCTGATCGAGAGAATCGATCCTGCATCCGTGGCAGGAACGGTAATCCTGTTGCCGCTGGTCAACATTAACTCATTCGAGCAGAAGGTCCCCCATGTCAATCCCGTGGACGGCAAGAGCATGAACCGTATGTATCCGGGGGACAGGAACGGAACCCAGACGGACCGCGCTTCCTACTTTATAACCAGGGAGGTGGTGGAGAAATGCGATCACCTGATCGATCTCCACGGCGGCGATCTCGACGAGAGCCTTCGTCCCTACAGCTATTGGACGAAGACGGGCAATGACAAGCAGGACGCGATTTCGCGTGAGATGGTTCTCGCCTTCGGCCTTGACCACATCATCATTTCCACAGACCGCCCGAAGGACCCCGCAGCATCCCGCTACCTGGAAAACACTGCGACCACGCGCGGGAAACCCTCGATCACGGCCGAGGCCGGGCACGCGGGCACGGTCGAACCGGAGGATGTCGAGGCGCTCGCACGAGGGTGCCTCAGTGTGATGCGCTATTTCAAGATGCTTCCGGGACAGCCCGAGCGCGTCGAGCATCCGGTCTGGATCGAGAAAATTCACACGATTGCGAGTGAAAGAAACGGCATCTTCTATCCCCTGGTCCGGCGCGGAACCTACGTGGCGGAAGGAATGGCGGTGGGCTATCTGACCGATTACGTCGGCAACAAGATCCTTGAAGCGCGGGCTCCGGCAGCGGGGATCGTTCTGTTCATCCGGGCCGTTCCTTCGATGACCAAGGGGGAGACCATCGCCAACATCGGCGTCGTGGGCGCGTCCAAATGAATTGAGCGGGGTCCTGTGACACAAGCCCTATGATGTTCGATGCCGGTTACAATGCGTTCGTGATCGTGGCGGCGGCGCTCGTAATCAGCCCGGGAGCCACGATGGCCGTCGTAACTGAGATGGCCCTCCGCCGGGGCCGCGGCGCCGCCCTCCTGACGGTGATAGGCGTGAACGTCGCCAACTCCTCGTTGGCACTGGCCTCAATGTTTGGTCTTTCTGCAGTTTTTCACCAATGGCCCTCGCTGCTTCGCGCCGTCAGCGTCTGCGGCGCAGTTTATCTCACCTGGCTGGGAGCGCGCACCTTGTGGCAGGCAAGCCGGACGCAGGGCGGTGACGTGCGCGGCCCGGCGAAGCCGCCGGCCGGAAGGCAATCCTCGGCGGTCGTGCGCGGAATTCTGACGAACCTGCTGAACCCGTCAGTGATTCTCTTTTACATGCTTCTCCTGCCGCAATTCATCGGCAGGTCCGATCCTTTCCTCCGTCGTTTCCTGCTGCTTGCCGCGACGCACGTTTGCATGAGCATCGTGTGGCTCTCGGCCTACGCGATGGCCGTCGGAACGCTGAGCGAGCGCCTGGCGCGTCCGCAGGTGCGCCGGACCATGGAATGGGTGACCGGCTCCGTGCTGGTGATTCTGGGCGTGAAGCTGATCCTCAAATGATTGTTCGTGCGTCGTGTATTTCGTGTTTTCATAATGCGACAGTCCGCTCACAGACCTTTGAGGTAGCCGGGGCGCGCCTTCACCGTGAAGTTGCGGCCCTTGACGCGCACTTCGATCCGGTGCCAGCCATCCTTCGGGACGCCGCGGGGCTCGTAGGTCACCAGATAGCGCTGGCGGAATTCTTCGAGGATGCCGAGAAAAACCGCGCCGAGATTCTTTGTCGATTCGACTTCGAAGACGGAACCGCCCGTGAATTTGCTCAGATCGCGCAGAAAGGTCATGTTCGGCAGCTGGCCTGCCGACACCGAATAGACAACCGCATGACCGCGCTTGGCCGTGTCGAGCACCTCGTCGCTAGTCAGCCAGCTGGAAGTGTCGAGGCCGTCGCTGAACACGATGAGCAACGGGCGTCCGGCATCCGACTCGCCAACGATCAGTCCGGCATAGCTCGCATCGATCACCGACGTATTGCCGAACGGCTGCGCCTGATCGAGCGCCAGCCTTACGCGCCCGAGGTCGGTCGTGAGCCCCGAACCCAGCGCCAGGATATGGCTGAAGATCACGAGCGCCGCTCGGTCGTCCTTCTTCAAATTGTCGAGGAGCGCACGGCCCGCACCTCTCAAATGGTCGAGCCGCTCGCCGGCCACGCTGCCGCTGAGGTCAAACGCCAGGATCGCGTTGATGGGAATCTGCTCGAAGCTCGCGAACTCGATTTGCTGCCGCACGCCGCTGTCGCGCACTTCGAAATCCGCCGACGTCAGCCCGCGCACCGGCTTGCCGTGGTCGGTCACGAGCACATCAACCCGAACCTCTTCCGTCCTGACCGAAAACGTGGGGAGCTGCGCGGCTGCGGACATCGCCCCGGCAACAGCAAGAATCATGAGTACCGCGGGCCGGGGACGCGTCATCGGGGGAGCCCTCCGAACGCCTTGCGCATCTCGATCATGAGCGCCTCCGCGTTACGAACGTGCGCGACGTCATAAGTCCACCATGGATCAAAGCACTCGAGTTCCTTGATCGGCAATGTGAGAGCCCTTTCCATGGCGACCAGAGCGCGGGGAGGATCCCCCTCACGGCTGGCGAGGTGGCTGAGCGCGAGCAACGGCGACTGCGCGGCCGGATAAAGTCCTGCGGCACGCTCGAACTCTTCACGGGCTGCGTCGCGGCGACCCCGCGCCTCCTGCTCGCGGCCGAGAAACATCGCGGCGTAATAGAGGAGCTGCAGATCGGTCATGGCCGCAGCCGCCTTCGACAGCGCCGTGACGGCCCTGTCGTGGTCGCCGAGCAGTCCGGTCACGCGCCCGAGCCGCAGAAGCGCCTCGGCCAGCCCGGAATCTGCTGCGACCGCCTGCTCCAGGAACCGCTGGGCCAGCCGCAACTCCGATTCCTCAGAGCCCATGCTAAACCACTACCGGCTGAAGCCGGTAGGTTCCTTTTCGACTGAAAGTCGAGGTTGCGGCTGAAGCCGCCCGAGGAATCCCCGGCTCACAGCCGGCTCAAGGCTTGGTCGGTGCGGTGATCTTGAATCCCTGGTCGT